>JADZDZ010000269.1 GCA_020850785.1 Candidatus Sumerlaeota bacterium
ACGACTGCATCGCGGCCCGTCATCATTCCCTTCGGTGCGTCCTTCGCGGCAAGGTCGCTCACGTACTTCACAAGCGGCGTGTAATTCGGAAGCCCATCGATTTTCGCGGGTGCAAAGATCGGCCCATTCTCGAACCACATGGTGCGCGATGAATCCTTGTCGTCACTGACGACGGAAACGGCGATCATCTGTTCGCCGCGGGCCCAATGATCGGAATCATAAAGCTCCGCATTCACGAGGTCGATGGCGCTGGTTTCTGGATTCCAGCCTTCGGCAACAAGCCATCCGCCCGCGCAAATGCCGATGACGCCCTTGCCGTTCCTGACGGCTTCGGTGACGGCCTTGCCGCCTTCGACGCCGAGCGCCTTCGCTTCGCCGCTGCCAGTGCCGCCGGGAAACAGCAGCACATCAAATTCATCAAGCGCCGCGACCATTTCCTTCGCCGTGGTTCTCTTCGCGGCAATTTCGGGATCGGCGGTGATGACCTTCAACGCGGCCTCGCGGCTGCGCTCGTCGGTGCAGGCGGCGTCATTGAGCAGCGCGACGCGAATCGGTTTTGCGGAGGCGGACATGGTGAGCAACATTCCGAAGGTGATGAGCGTCGTGCGAAGCCAGCAGTTGATGGAGGATTTCATTCGCTTGCGCTCCCTTGCGCTGTGGTTAGTTTTCGTCATGCTTCTAGGACAGTGAGAACCATGAAGCAATGACATTGAACGGAACAACATGATAACTTTTGATCAGGCGCTGGCGAAAATTCTGGCGCTCGAATTCACGAGGAACACTGAACGAATTTCACTGCTGGCGGCATGTGGTCGCGTGCTGGCGCAGGATGTGACGGCCCCCTGGCCGCTGCCGCGATTTGACCACGCAACGATGGATGGCTTTGCAGTGCGGGCGGAGGACCTGCGCCTTGCAAGCGCGGACGCGCCGATTGCCCTTCCGATCGCTGGCGAAAGCGCCGCGGGACACCCATTCGCGGGCGAGGTGGCGCCGGGAACGGCGATTCGCATCAGCACCGGAGCGCCCATCCCCGCAGGGTGCGACGCCGTGGTGCCGATTGAGCGCGTCAGTGTCGTGATGGATTCCATCGCGACCACGATCCCGACGCAGCCGGGTGCGTCGATCCTGCGGCGGGGAACGAACATCGCGCAGGGTGCGCCGCTGCTGGCGCGCGGCACGCGGTTGATGCCGACGCAGGTCGCAGCGCTGGCATCCTTCAATTGCAGCGAGGTGGAGGTGTTTGCAAGGCCGCGCGTCGCGATTCTGACGAGCGGCGACGAGGTGAAGACCCTGGGTGGAACCATCGGCGACGCGGACGTCGTGGATGGCACGACCCCTTACCTGCTGATGGAGCTTGGGGCCTGCGGCTGCGAGGCGCGCGCCTTCGGTATCGCCCCCGATGACGAGGATTCGTATAGAAATCTATACACGGAGGCTCTGGAGTGGGCGGACATTGTCGTCACAACGGGTGGTGTTTCCGTCGGGCCGCACGATGTCGTGGGGCGGGTCCTTGGTTCGCTGGACGCACGGATCGTGTTTTCAAAGGTCGCGATTCGTCCCGGCAAGCCCATGTTGGTGGCGCAGGTGGCGGGGAAGATTCACTTCGGCCTTCCCGGCAATCCCCTGTCGGCGCTTTGCAACACCGAAATTTTCGTGAAGCCGTTCCTGCGAAGGGTCTTCGGAATGAATCCGCAGGTCACACCGTGGGAAAAGGTGCGACTTCTGGAATCGTTTCAGCCGGACCGTCAGCGGCTGTTCCTCATTCATTCGCGCGTGTCGATCATGGATGAGGCGCGCGTTGTGAGGCCGCTGCCAAACCAGAACAGCGCGAACGTGGTGAATGCCGGACTGGCAAACGCCCTCATCGTGGCGCCGCCGGGGGAGGGAAAAGTGCAAGAAGGCACGATGGTGAGCGTTCATCACATCGGGCAAGGACTATGAGCCGGGATTGTTTGTCTTGCCCGGATCATCATGATCGGCGATTCAGCGCAGCGCTGTCACAAACAATCCGGAGTTCCTTCCATGGCTGATTATTCCCGCAGAAGTTTCATGAAGTCCGTCGCTCTTGGCAGCGCCGGCGTTGCCCTTGCGGGCTATTCCAAGGGAGGAGCGCAGGAAGCGGACAAGAAGACCGCCGCATCAGAGGCAGCGAGCGGTGAATCGTTCCGCTTCGTTCACCTCACCGACATGCACGTGCGTTCAAAGCGGAAGGGAAACGAAGGATGGCTGGCTTGCGCGAAACAGATTCGCGAATCGGTTCCGAAGATCGATTTCGCGATGATCGGCGGCGACATGGCCTTCGATGGCAATTATACGCCGAAGGAGGAGTTTGAACGCGCGATCGGTTTCTACAAGGCGGGTCAGGATGCGCTGGGAATTCCCGCCTACCAGTGCCTCGGAAATCACGATTGTTTTGGCTATGGTGCGCGCCGCAAATGCCCCGTTGATGATCCGGACATCGGCAAAAAGTTCATCATGGATCGCGTGGGAATGCCGGCGCCCTATTACAGCTTCGACCACAAGGGCTGGCACTTCGTGTGTCTTGATACGATGTATGACATCGTCGTGGAAAGCGGGCCGACCTACGAGGCGCGCATCGGGGAGAAGCAACTGGACTGGCTGGCGAAGGACCTTGGGAAGAACCACGGCAAGCCGACGGTGGCGATGATGCACATCGCCGCGTTCTGCAACATTGGCCAGTGGAACGGCGACAAGGATGCGAAGGCGATGAATCCAAGCATGGTGGTGAAGGACAACAAGGAGCTTCGCCTGATTCTGGAGCGGCACGGCGTGAAGGCCCTGCTGCAGGGGCACAGCCACAAGACAGAGGATTACTTCTTCCACGGCGTCTGGTACCTGACGAGCCCTGCGGTAAGCGGCGCCTGGTGGTCGGGGAATTGGAACAATTGCGAGCACGGCTACACAGAGTTCACCTGCGAAGGGGACAAGCTGTCGTGGGAGCGGAGGACGTTTCCCTGGGAGGTTTATCTGGAGCCCGATGACAACACCGAGCGCGAGAAGCTGTATGAATACAACAAGTTCCGTGAGGAGCAGAAGGCGCTGGCGGACCTTGAGAATGCGACGTAAGTCTTCCTGAGGAAGAAACACAAATCCCGCGTAGGTGGTGTTCAGCCTTCGCGGGATTTTTCTTTTGTCAGTTCATGTCGAAGACGAGGATTTCGGAATCCTTCACGCCTTCGATCCGCGCGAGCGCCTCGTTGCTGAGCGCGACACCATCGCCAGCGATCAGGAGCGCGCCGTTGACGCGCACGGAACCCTTCGCGACCTGAATCCACAGGTGGCGGTTCGGGGCGATGGGGACCTCCAGTTTCGTCCCCGCGTCCAGCAGTGAGGTGGAAACAGTAATGTCCTGATGCACCGTGACGGAACCATCGCGGCCATCGCGCGAGGCAAGCACGCGCAACTGATTCCGGCGTGATTCGACGGAGAAGTTTTTCTCCTCGTAGCCCGGCTCCAGATTGCGCCTCTCCGGCACGATCCAGATTTGCAGCAGGTGGGTCTCTTCCGTCTTGGACGGGTTGAACTCGCTGTGGAAGACCCCCTTGCCGGCGGTCATGCGCTGCATGTCACCGGGGCGAATGACGGACCCGTTGCCCATGCTGTCCTTGTGTTCCAGCGCACCGGCAAGAACCCAGGTGATGATCTCCATGTCCCGGTGGGGGTGCATGGGGAAGCCATGACCGGCGGCAACCTTGTCCTCGTTCAGGACGCGCAGGGATCGAAACCCCATGTGGGCGGGGTCGTAATAGTCGCCGAAGCTGAAACTGTGGTATGTATCAAGCCAGCCGTGGTTGGCGTAGCCGCGTTGGTTGGAATTTCTGACGGTAAGCATGGCGGGCGACCTCCTTGTCGCGACGATTCATGTTTAAACAACTATCGTGCCTGTTCGAAATTTGCGGCGCGTAGTGGGAAGGTGGGGCAGTATGGGGCCTTGGACGGGGGAAAATGTGACAAGAATCCCGCCAAAGTCATTGGGGGGAGGACTCGCGGGCTGCTGCGGCGGCGTTCATGTGCTTCATGTAGTCCTCGGCGAGCGCACGGCTGTAGATTTCGGCGCTGGGCCCGTCCAAATGGAAGCGGTCGGGGTAGGATTCGTCGGAGAACTTCACGGCGGAATGCAGCACCCACGAGTGCCAGCGTTCGGCCACGGTTTTTTCAAAGATGCGGCGGTCCTCGTCGCGGCCTGTCCACTTGTACATGGGTTTGAAGATGGTGGGCTGGGGCATGTCGATGAACACAACCCTGCCGCCGGCCGCTTCGACCATTTTCACGAGGTCGTCGTGGACGCTGGTGTCCCAACTGCGCCAGTGGCGTTCGATGAGGGTCTTCTCCTGCGCGTAGAATTCGGCGAAGTAGGCCGGGGCGTTCTTTGCGACTTTCGGATCAACCGGCGTGCCGGTGCGGAAGCGCGGCGCGTCCTCAGGAATCGGCGGTGGGAGGTCATCGGCGCCGCGCTTTGTGAGCCACTTGGCAAAGGCCTCCTGCCCGACGCGGAAAAATTCCGCGCGCAGAATTCCTCGTAAGGCGTAGGATTTGTAGTTGTAGGTGAGAAAGCGAACCGTCATGTCCAGCTTGTATTCCAGCGGGGTGTGGGCGAGCCACAGGCGGGGAAGGTCCGCCGCGATCATGCCGGGGAAGAGCACGCGTTCCGCGCGCGTGTAGGTCCAGGGATCGGTCCAGAGGAGGTATTCGCCCATGCCGGAGGGGGCTTCCACGAACACAGTGGTGCCGCGCAGGCAGTTGGGGTCTTCGCGCAGCATGGTGCGCAGGCCGAAGTAGTGGTACATGACGCGGCAGTAGCCGGCGCTGAGGTTGATGGCGCTCATGTTCTGCGGCCCGCCCAAACGCGCGACCTCCTCCGCGAAGACGTTTTCATCAACGCCAAGCTGCGTGCGCGATGAACCGGCGAATAGATAGTCGTAGTGCATCTGTCCGCGCGTCTGCTTGAGCGTGTTGTAGTCCCAGGTTTGCACGTACACCGTGCCGCGCATCCAGACTTCGATGCCAACCAGCGCGATCGCGGGCACGATCAGGTACGCCAGCGTCCACAGGATTCGCACCACCAGCAGGCGGTTCGCATCGTTGGGGACTTCGGGGGCTGGCGTGATGGCTTCTGTCACGGATCGTTTTCTAGAACTGGAAGTAGATGAATGGTTTGCCGACCGGGGCGGGAAGGAACCAAAGCGTAAGGACAACAATGGTGACCATCAGCACGCCAAGGCCGTAGTTCCACCACTTGGCTTCCCAAGGATTGTCGCGGTTGCGAACCCACAATTCAATCGTGAACAGCAACCCGCCCAGGAACGAGAGGAGGAAGAAGGGTTCTGCCGCCTCCAGTTTCCAACTCATGTTGGTGAAGATGGAAATCATCACCTCAAAAAACTTGTCGGGCGTGTCCGTGCGTATGATCAGCAGGCCGAAAGCGACAACGTGGAACCATGCGATGCGGCAGAGGAGGTCGATGGTCCAGTGGAGGTGGTGCTGTTTCTTCTGCTTGGGGAAGGCGAGTCGGTAGGCGCACAGCCACAGACCGTGGTACGCACCCCAGGTGACCCAGGACCATTTCGGCCCATGCCACAGGCCGCTGAGCATGAAGGTGATCATCAGGTTGGACAACGTCCTCGCAAGGCCGCCGCGATTGCCGCCGAGCGGAATGTAGACGTAGTGGCGGAACCACAGGGAGAGGCTGATGTGCCAGCGGTTCCAATACTCCACGGGGTTTCGCGCGATCATGGGAAGGTTGAAATTTACCCTGAGGTTGATTCCCATCAGCTTCGAAACGCCACGGGCGATGTCGCAGTAACAGGCAAAATCGCAGTAAA
>JADZDZ010000270.1 GCA_020850785.1 Candidatus Sumerlaeota bacterium
AAGATGATTGACCAACCCTCGCCGCAGTTTCTGGACAACGAGTTGGAGAACGTTCGCAAGTCGAGCACGATGACGCCTGCGATTTTTCTCGGCGCGGCGGCATTGATCCTGAACGTGCTGGTCGCGCGTCTTGTTCATCAGCAGCGCGGCGTCATTGGAACGCTGAAGGCCATCGGCTACACGTCGCGGCAGGTGCTGCTGCACTACGTGGGATATGGGATCGCGATCGGAACGCTGGGCGCGACGGCGGGCGTTGTGCTTGGGTCAATCTTCCACAACCTGATGCTGCTGTTGTATCGTTCGATCTTTTCGATTCCAAACATCGAGTATCACTTTTATCCGGATTTGTTCATCTGGGCGTTCGTGATCTGCATTCTTGCGGCGGTTGCGGGAACGCTGAAGGGGGTGCGCGCGGCCGCGAAACTGGAACCCGCCGCCGCGATGCAGCCGCCGCCACCGGAGAAGGGGCGCAGGATTATCCTCGAACGTTTTCCGCTGCTGTGGAACCGCCTCAACTTTCGCATGCGAATGGTCTTTCGGGACATTTTTCGCAATCCGTTCCGCAGCCTTGTGAGCATCTTCGTCGCGATGCTGGCGATGACGATGATGGAGGGCGCGTTCTGCATGCGCGATGCGCTGATGTTCCTGATGCGCTTCGAATATCAGTTGGTCATGCACAATGACCTGTCGTTGTCGCTGCGCGATCCGCGCGGACGGCATTACGACGCGGAGGAGAAGAACCTGCCGGGCGTGGCGCAGACGGAATCGCAGTTGAATGTGCCGTGTGACCTGATGAATGGGAATCGCGCGCGAGTGATCAGCGTGACGGGAATCGATGCAACGCCCACGCTGTACACGCCGGTGGATCGTTTTGAACGTCCCGTGACCATCCCGCGAACAGGTATTCTTCTGACGAAGAAGCTGGCGGAAATTTTGGACGTGAAGGTTGGCGACTTCATCACGCTGCATCCCTTGATTGGTGAGCGGCGCGAGGCCAGGGTGCGCGTGGAGGGAACGATTGATACCTACGTGGGGCTTTCGGCCTATGCGTCGATTCCGTTCCTGAGCCGCCTGATCGGGGAGGAGTGGGCCGCGAACACGTTGCTGATCAAGAACTACGGAAGCGGCGCGCCGGCGGCGCTGATTGAGGACGTGAAGGAACGCCGTCAGGTCACTGCGGTCGGGGAGCGGGCGCGGGCGCTGGCGCAAGTTGAAGGGACGTTTGGAAAGGTGAACGCCACGATCATCGGAATTTTCGTGGTGTTTGCGGGATTGATCGGCTTTGGAAGCGTGCTGAATTCGTCGCTGGTTTCGCTGAGCGAACGACAGCGCGCCGTTGGCACGCTGCGGGTGCTGGGCTACACGCCGGGGCAGATCGCCGCGATTTTTGCGGGTGAAAGCGCGATCCTCTACACGATCGGGTCGCTGATTGGCATCTACACCGGCACGTTGTATGTGCGCCTTCTAGTGAAGGTCTACAGCTCGGAAATTTTTCGTTTCCCGGAAGTCATCCGCCCGGAGCGCATGGTGCAAAGCATCATCGTCATGACGTGCTCCATGATTCTGGCACAATTGATCGTTCACCGGTTGATCGCGAAGATGAACTGGTTGGACGTTCTGAAAGTGAAGGAATAGAATGAAGACTCGTTTGCTGTTTCCCATCATCCTTGCGTGCGTGATCGGCGCATTCGCCGGTTGCGGGCGCGCGACCGAAGTGAAGGCGGCGAAGGTTCGCAAGGAGGCCATCACGGAATCATTCTCCGAGGTGGCGCGCACGCGGCTGGAGGATCGCTATCGCATTTCCATGCCGCTGAACGCGCGCATCGCGCAGGTGGAGTTGGAACCGGGCGCGGTGGTGAAGAAGGGAGACCAGTTGATCGTTGTCGATCGCGTGCCGCTGGAGCGCGCCGTCGGGGAGGCCCGCGCGGCCGTGGAGGAGTTGCGCGCACGCGTGGCGCTGATGCGGGACACGAGCGTGGAGCAGAAGGCGCTGGAGAACGCGGAGGCGACTGCGGAGGCGATGGGGCAGCAGAAGAAGTCGTTCGGCGCGCTGATTGACGCGGAACGTTGGCGCGTGACGCGCACGCAGCGCGAATGGGAGCGGCTGAAGGGGCTCACGGATTCCAACGCGGTTTCGAAGACGGTGCTGGACGCTGCTGAATCGGATGCTGAGACGGCGACGATCGAGCTGCGGCGCCGCGAGTATGAGGATGCGATGGCGGATTCGCAGCTTCAATCGTCGCGCCTGCACGCGGAGGAGATTCGCAAGACCATCGAGCGCAAGCCGCTGGAGACGAGCGCGGTGGAGCAGCAATTGAAGGCGGCGGAGGATCGGCTGGCGATCGCGGAGCACAACCTTGAACTCAGCAACATCACGTCGCCGATCGATGGATGGGTGCTGGAGAAGTATGAACTCGGCGGAGGGCCGCTTGCGTCGGGCACGCCGCTGCTGTTGCTGGGAAACCTGGATGAGTTGGAGGTGGAATCGGAAGTTCTGTCGCAGGATGCGATGAAGCTGCGCGAAGGAACGCGCGTTGAATTCACGGTGAATTCCTCCAGCGGGGTGATTCCCGGGAAGGTGCGACTGGTGCGCCCCGCAGGTTTCGTGAAGCTGTCATCGCTTGGCGTGGAGCAGCAGCGGGTGATCGTGCTGTGTTCGCTGGAGAAGCGTCCCGCGAATCTTGGCGTGGGTTTCCGGCTGGAGGGGCGCTTCATTGTTGCGTCGAAGGAGGAGGCGCTGCTGGTGCCGCGCTACAGTGTGCTGCAGGCGCCGGATGATTCCTATTTCATTTTCCGCATCGATGGTCGCAGAATCAGGAAGCAGCCGGTGAAGGTGGGGCTGCGCAGCGACCTCGACGTGGAGATCGTTGACGGGTTGAAGGAGGGTGATCTGGTTGTTGCCGCGCCGGATTCCTCCATGACCGATGGACAGCGCGTAAGCGCGGAGGAATGACCAATGGGTGAAAGCGTGGCTGTGCCGAGGCGTGCGCCGGAAGTTCGCATCATGGACATTGTTTTTCCCGCAGACACGAATTCGCTGGGGACGATGTTTGGCGGTTCGGTGATGGCGCGCATGGACAAGGCGGCGGTGATGGCGGCGATCCGCTACCAGCGCGGCCTGTTCGTCACCATCAGCACCGATGGCCTCCAGTTCCTGACGCCGATCAAGCAGGGAGACATCATCGAGTGCATCGCGCGCGTGGCCTTCGTGGGACGCACGAGCGTCGTCGTGAAGGTGGAGGTTTACCGCGAGAGCCACTTCTCC
>JADZDZ010000271.1 GCA_020850785.1 Candidatus Sumerlaeota bacterium
CGGAATTCCCCATCGGCGGCGAGCAGGATGCCATGGGTGATTTGCGACAGGCTGATTTCATCATGTCCTTCGCCTCCATGCACAATGAGGGCGCGCTCGCGGCCGAGCAGTTTCAGCGCCTGCGCCATCAGTTCCAGCATCGACGGGTGCGACACACCCAGAAGCTGCCGGCTCGGCAGCGCGGGGTTCGACAACGGCCCTGCCAGGTTGAAAATTGTTCGCACCTTGATTTCGCGCCGCACGGGTCCCGCGTGCTTCATTGCGGGGTGGTACAACGGCGCAAACAGGAAGCAGAAATTGTGGTCGCGCAGCATCCGCGCGCTTGTTGCTGCCGCGCAGTCGATCTTGTAACCGAGCGCCTGCAGCACGTCCGCGCTGCCGGACTTGGAGCTTACCGACTTGTTTCCGTGCTTTGCGATGCGCACACCCGCAGCCGCGGCCAGCAGGGCGGTGCCCGTGGAAACATTGACAAGGCTGCGTCCCAATCCGCCGGGGCCACAGGTGTCCATCACGACGCCCTTGATATCAGCGCGCGGGAACGGCGTCGCGTGCGCCAGCATCCCCTCCACCACAACCTTCAGGTGTTCGGGCCTTTCACCACGCACACGCAATCCCATCAACATCGCCGCCACCTGCGTTGGCAACGCATCGCCGCGCATGATCTCATCCAGCGCAAGGCGCAACCGCGCCGGATCGGGGGCAGGGGCGCCATTGCCCCCTTCCATCACAAGTTCATCGAGGACCGCTTCAATCATGCGGGGCAGTTTCTACAGGCGCCTCGTCGCCGCTAGACAAAACTGTCAGGGTCCGGGGGCTTGTTTCCAAATGGGAACGCTTCGCTTAAGTTCATCAATCAGGAATCGCGCCGCCGCGAAGGCTTCCGCCCGGTGACCCGCCGCCACGGCAACGATCACGGACGATTCCCCGACACCCACGGCACCAACCCGATGATGAATGGCAATGCGTCGCAGCGGCCAGCGTTCGCGCGCCTGTGCAATCAGCTTGCGCGACTCCGCCTGCGCCATCCCCTCGTAGTGGTCATAGGACAGAGAATCAATGCGGCGATCGCCCTCCTGCGCGCGAACCGTGCCCGCAAAGGTGACGATTGCACCCACCGCGTCATCCTCGCTGCGCAAGGGGGACGGTTCGCAGGCAATTGCCTTCACCGCCGCATCCAGCGACAGCGGATCGCGTGTGATCAGGACAGCGTCGACGTCAGGATTCAAAACAGAAACAGCGCGACCAGCGGCCATAGCAGGATCAGCAGCACTTCATAGCGGTTCATTTTGATTCGCGCGCGCATAGCCGCCGATTCGCAAGGGATCATGGCACCCTGTCAAGAGAATGCCGCGCGCTGATGACAGCTTGACAAAAACGGCGCCACAAAGGCAATCATCCGTTCTTTGGTGAGGCTTTATGAGCTTTCAAATCCCCTTCTTTCCGCTCCCCGATGCAGTGCTTTTTCCGCGCACGGTACTAAGTCTGCACATTTTCGAACCGCGCTACCGGGCGATGATGGACTACGTCATGGCGCAGGATCAGAAGGTCTTCGCCTTGGCCCACCTGCGCGACGGATACGAAGAACTCTACTTTGGCGCGCCACCAGTTTTCAAGGTCATGACACCCGCGCGTCTCCTGTTCGCCGACAAGTTGAAGGACGGACGGTGGAATATCCTCATTGAGGGAATCGCGCGAGCGCAGTTGCTGGAGGAGGTGCAAACCGAACCCTTCCGCATGGGACGCTTCGACATCATTCCCGATGAAATTGACCCCGCACGCCGACCTGAAACGGAGGCCCTGATGTTCAAGCTCTCCGAATTCGCGGAACGCGCCGCGGAAGTCGTCGCGACGGAAAAGCGCACGCTGAGAAATCTGGTCAACACGCACCAACATCCCTCCATCGTCTGCGACGTTGTTGCCTCACAGTTGGTGGCGGATGCCTACGCCCGTCAGTGCATTCTTGAGGAGCGGGATGTCATTCGCCGCCTGCGCCTGACGTCAATTCAGGTTCAGCACCTGCTCAACGAGCACGAAGCAAAAGAATCCGGCACGGACGTAACATCGAAAGATTGACCCAGCGGCCACAGGGCGCGGACCTTCCTCCGCATCGTGATCGGCAACCTCCTCAAAATTCCCAAGCTTCCCGTCGCGGGCTTCTGGCTTCGCCTGCTTGCCCACGTGATCGACTGGATACTGATTCTTTCCGCGCTCCACATCTTTTCCCGCGCCATTCCCAACGTCTACTTCGCTCTGGGGCGCTGGGCTCCCTATCTGAACTCACTCTTCGCGTTTCTCTATTTCGTGCTCTTCAACGGCCCCTTTGGGCGGGGGAGAACGCTAGGGAAACTAATCATCGGAATCCGCGTCACCGACTACGCGGGGGAGGGAATTTCCTACCGCCAGGCGCTGATCCGCACCGTCGTCCTCTACCCGCTCTTCGTCACCGTGCCGCTGATGGAGGTCATCCTTGGCCACTCACACAGCGAAATGGGAGATTATATCCAGCGCCTCGTGACAGTGTTCCCCGCTGCGGCCCTGTGGCTCGCGACGGCGATCGTAATCGCCTTCAACCCCTTCAAGCAGGGGCTGCACGACTACCTTGCCGAAACCTTGGTTCAACCGGGGAGAACAACAGCCGTCGGAGCCGCATTTGAAGACCTTGCAGCGAAGATGGGAGTGGACTGGAAGCAGTTCCATCGGCAGCCGCAAATCTCCGGCCTCATTACAATCGTCATGGTCGTCGTGTTGCTCGGCTACATGTCGCACCCCTCGCTGGCAAGCGAGGCAACCCGCGAGCGCTACCGGGAGACCTACGCGATGACCTCGGTGCCAGAACTCGCCGGGAGCCGCTTTGAGTCCAACATGGGCGCCACGGTGGAAGTCTACCGCGCGAACGCCGCGACCTTCGGCTACCCGAAGCTCACGGATGACGATTCGCTTTCCAGCCAGTCTCTGGTTTTCGTTCTGGAAAACAACCGGGCGGACTCCTGGGATGGCTTCCTGACGAAGGCGCAGCAGGAAACCGTTTGCAGGGAAATGGCCTATACATTCGCGGAAAAACTGATCCCAAAGATCGCGCAACAAGCTGCGCAGATGGAAAGCAACCCCGCCGAATTGGAGAAAATTCTTGGTCTTTTGAAGAATAATCCCGTTGTGATAATTGTCGCACTCAATCACACAATCATGCTCACGCCATATCCTGATCCATTAAAGAAGAAAGAATATTCTTTGCAGGTGGTGAAGAAAATTTCATTGGGAACGGTTTCCCCAAAAGACACAAATAAGTAATGCAGGCCCCTTCGCTTGCAAAAGAAATTTTGCCATCATTTTTTCCTTGATCCAAAGCGTTTAAACAACAAGTATCCCAATGTTGTAGTATGTAACAAATCATTGTGAAGGTCATCAGGTTCAAATGAGTGTGAATGTAGTTGCATCAATCGAGGAATTGAAGAAAGCGTACGAATCCGAAGTTGAAAAGATTCGTCGCCAGTTCGATGAAAAACGCAACCTTGCGCTGGAGCCTGCCCGCAAACGGCTGCAGGAAATCCGCGAAGCCCGCGCAAAACTGGACCGCGAAGAGGAAGAAATTCTCGCGGCCTTGGGCGAACCCATCGAGGGAAAGAAGCGGCGCACTACCGGTCGCCGCATGACCGCTCAGCACAAGAAGTCCGTTCTGGGCAAATATGTATCCCAAGGATATATCAAACACGGAACCGTGCTGTCCAAGGAGCTTCGGACGGCGTTGAAGGACGAAGGACTTGGCACGAATGATTTCCGCATCCTCGGCAATTACTTGCCTTCGGGATGGGAAGCGCGCTCAAACGGCCTTCGTGGCATTGCTGCTGAAACAGTCTTTTACTATAACGGCTGATTGCGATGACATTGGATTGAGGCCCTTCCTTCGCCATGAAGGAAGGGCCTCCCTTTTTCCGGAAATGACCTCTTTGAGATGAGCGGGAAAATCAAGTTTGCACACATTGGCGACCTGCATTTTTGGCACGTTCCACTCAACCCATTTTTGCTCTTCAGTAAGCGTCTGCTGGGCGTTGGAAACTTGCTCGTGGGAGGTCGCGCCAGAAGGTTTCGCAAGGAACTTGCGCCGCTGCTGGCAGCCAAACTGAAAACTCTGGATGTTTTGGCGCACTTGTTCAGCGGGGATTTTTCCACTACCTCTCTTCCCCACGAATTTGAACAGGCGTCGCATCAATTCTCCGGCTTCCCCGATCATGTGAAGTTCTATGCAGTTCCCGGAAACCATGACTGCTACATTCCTTCCGAGTTGTCGGGCCGCGCCTTCACACAGGGATTAACGCAGCGCTTCAATCCGGAGACCGCCATTTCCCTGACGGTGCTGTCGCCGCAAATTGGCCTCCTGCGCATCAACGCCACAACCAGCAACGGGTTGGCGGCACATGGCCGGATCACGCCGCAGCATCTTGCCTTTCTCGCCCAGCACCGCGAGCGGATCGTTCGCGACTTCGGTCACTTGATTGTGTTGTGCCACTTCCCGCCGGAGGACCCGCCCGGTGTCTTGAAGCACGACCGCGGTCCGCAGTTGTTGAGCGTGAAGCCACTGCTTGAATTCATCGCGGGCCTTCCGCTGCCGGTGCTCTGGCTCCACGGCCATCATCACTATCGCTGGTTGTTCGGAAGTCCCACCGTGGCGAATCTCACCTACGTCAACGGGGGAGCGCCGCTAATGCGTTTTGCCGGGGGAGCGCCGGACCTTGGCTTCCACGAAATCGAGTTCACCGAAAACATCCCCATCATCCGAACGCACTACAGGGATGCGCACCGGGAGGATTGGAAGTCGGTCGAGACGGACCTTCCCAAGTCCGGCAAATTCACCGACCTGCAGAAGCTCCAAAAATGAAAAGCCCCGCCTTGCGGCAGGGCTTGGTTCCGACGAATTGCAGTTCGGGACTCAGATGTGCGGAACGGTGCGCGCGGCGGTCTTTTCCTTGCTCGTGCCAAGGGCCTTGCGTGCGCGTTCAACGATGCTCGTGAAGCCCTGGGGATCATTGATGGCAAGCTCGCTCAGCATCTTGCGATCGAGTTCCACGTTGGCGATGCGCAGGCCATTCACAAGGCGGCTGTAGGCGATGCCATTGATGCGGCAGGCCGCGTTGATGCGCGCGATCCACATCATGCGAATGTTGCGCTTCTTTGTGCGGCGGTCGCGGTAGGCGTACACCAACGCCTTCTTGACGGTTTCCTTCGCGTTCTGAAACAGGCGATGGCGTCCACCGAAGGCGCCACGCGCAGCCTTCATGATTTTCTTACGGCGGCGGCGCGATGCCGGATTGTTTGTAGCTCTCATGTCTTGGTGACCTCAGTCGTGTTGAATTGTGATCGGTGGAATTTTCAGTGCGCGACCATCATGGTCTTAATGCGCTTCTCATCGGCCTTGGAAACCAGCGTGCTCTGGCGAAGGCGGCGTTTGCGGGCCGGGCTCTTCTTCGTCAGGATGTGGCGGTGGTTCTGCTTCGCGCGCTTCACCTTGCCGCTTGCGGTGACGCGGAAACGCTTCACGACGCTTTTTTTGGATTTCATCTTTGGCATGCTTGCTATGTTCCTTTTCTGTGTAACTCTTGGTTGTCAGTTCGTCTTTGCAGGCGCTGGCGCGGGTGCCTTGGGCGCTTGCTTTCGCGGGTTCCAATCCTTGCGGCGCCCCATGACCAGGCTGATCTGCTTGCCCATGCGCGCCACCGGGGATTCGAGTTCGCCGATGTCCTTCAGGCCCTCGCGGATCGCCTCGACCAGCTTGTCGCCCATTTCCGGGTTCGTGACTTCGCGGCCGCGGAAGATCACGGTAAACTTTACCTTGTCGCCCTTCTCAAGGAACTCCCGCGCGTGCTTCAGCTTGAAATCGCGGTCATGGGAATCGATCGCGACGCGCATCTTGACTTCCTTCAGGTGGATCGTGGTCGCCTTCTTCTTCGACTCCTTCAGCTTCTTTTTGCGTTCATACAAGACCTTCTTGTAATCGTAGATCTTGCAGACGGGCGGAACGGCGTCCGGGGACACCTCCACCAGATCAAGCTGCTGAGCCTCGGCCTTCCTGAGCGCCTCCTCAATGGGGACGATACCAACCTGCTCACCGTTTGAATCAATCAGGCGAACTTCTTTGACGCGAATCTGGTGATTGATCCGCGTGTCATCTGGCTTGGTAGCGATGTGGCACCTCCAAATCCTTAAAAATCAAAAACTCGACAGAGCAATTTCTCCGTCGAGTCCGTTACAACCGCTCTTTTTCCGGCCAACCTGCCGGTACTTCCGCGGTTATTTGGGAACCTGATTGCTGCCAAGGGCGCGTGCAGGTGAGAGACGGAGGTCTCTGCTTTGGTCGCGCGTGATTCAAGGGATGGGGTCCCCCCCCGTCAACGGGAAAAAACACCTTCCTGCCCCATATCCGGCGGGGGTGCCATCATCCCGCTGCTTCTTTTCCTTGGACTTGGGACTACTTCTTGCGGATTCAGTGGCTGTGGATACCGTGCCCGAAATTGAACTGCAAAGGCGACCCGTGAACCAACCCAAGACCTATGGCGAATTGAAACGTGGCGGCTGGACGCATCACGATGTGAAGGACGAAATGCGCCGCAACCTGATTGCGAAGCTGCAACGGAACGAGACATTGTTTCCCGGAATCATCGGCTACGACAAGACGGTCGTTCCGCAGATCGTGGCAGCGATTCTCGCACGGCACGACTTCCTGCTGCTGGGACTGCGGGGGCAGGCCAAGACGCGCATCATCCGCCAACTGACCACGCTGCTGGATGAGTGGATGCCGGCCATCGAAGGCTCGCCGCTGATGGAATCACCGGCGCGTCCCATCACCAAGCGCTCCCGCGAGCTGCTGGAAAAGCACGGCGATGCGACCCCGATCGAATGGATTCATCGTTCGCGCCGCTATCAGGAAAAACTTGCAACTCCCGACGTCTCCATCGCAGACCTGATCGGCGACATTGATCCCATCAAGGCTGTTTCAAAGAAACTGGATTTCAGCGACGAGGAAGTGATCCATTACGGCATCATCCCGCGCACAAACCGGGGGATCTTTGCGATCAACGAATTGCCTGACTTGCAGGCCCGCATTCAGGTGGGGCTGCTCAACATCCTTGAGGAAAAGGACATCCAGATTCGCGGATTCCCCATCCGCCTGTCGCTGGACGTGGCGCTGGTGTTCACCGCGAATCCAGAGGACTACACGAATCGCGGCAACATCATCACTCCCCTGAAGGATCGCATTGATGCGCAAATCCTGACGCACTATCCCGCAACGACGGAAGAGGGGATTCGCATCACGGCGCAGGAAGCCTGGACGGAACGCGGCGTGGAGTTCCACATGCCGGCGCTGATGCACGAACTTGTGGAGCAGGTCGCCATCGAGGCCCGCAATTCGGACTTCGTGGACAAGGCCTCCGGCGTTTCCGCGCGCATGGCCATCAGTTTCCTTGAAACGCTTCACTCCGTTGCGGAAATGCGCACCCACCGACACGGCGAGAAGATGGCCTTCGCGCGCATCAGCGACCTCTTCCAGTCGCTCACGGCGCTGACGGGAAAGATCGAACTCGTCTACAAGGGGGAGCAGGAAGGTGTCGCGAACGTGGCGCTGCACCTGATCGGAAAGGCCGTGAAGGAAATCTTCAATCGTCGATACCTGAGCGCGCCAAGGAAGGGACGCGATAAGAAGTTGGACTTCACCGCCTTCAAGCCCGTCATTGATTGGTTTGAAAGCGGAAACATTCTGGACATCGACACGAATATGAGCCATCGCGATTACAGCGCCGTCCTGCACGGTGTCGAAGGCTTGGAGGAAGTTGCGAAGTCGCTGGCAAAACCGGCAACCGAGAATGAAAAACTTCTGATGATGGAATTTGTCATCGAAGGGCTGCACCAGAACTTCCTCCTGACGAAGCGCATTGAGGATGCGCGCATCAGATACACCGACGCGGTATCCTACATGATGAACGAAATCAGCGAATGAGTGACCGACGGCGCGTTTACGCGGACTACAACGCAACAGCGCCATTGCGCGATGCCGTGAAGGGGGTGGTCATCGAGGCCATGGGCCTTGTGGGAAATCCCAGCGCAATCCACGGGGAGGCGGTTGCCGCGCGTTACGCCGTGGAAAAGGCGCGGCGCATGATTGCGAAGGCAATCGCCGCACCGGCGCCCGAATGCGTCGTCTTCACAAGCGGTGGCAGCGAGTCCAACAACTTTGCCCTGAAGGGCATTGCCGCCGTCCCGCGCGAAAACGGAAGGAAGCCACATTTCATCGTCACCGCCGCAGAGCACAAGGCCGTGCTGGACGCTGCCCGGCAGTTGGAACGGCTTGGCCGCATCGAACTCACCATTGTGAGCGTGGATGCGGAGGCGCGCGTTCGTGCCGATGATCTGCGTGCGGCGCTGCGCGCAGATACGGCGCTGGTCTCGATCATACTCGCCAACAATGAAGTCGGCAGCATCAATCCGATTCGTGAATTGGTGAAGATCGTCCGCGAAAATTCCTCGGCGATCTTTCATACGGATGCGGTGCAGGCGCTTGGCCGCATTCCCGTCAGTGTCAGGGACCTGGACGTTGACCTGATGACAATCAGCGCCCACAAGGTTGGCGGACCACAGGGTATCGGTGCGCTGTATATACGCGATGGGGTTCAACTGGAACCACTCATCAGTGGGGGAGGGCAGGAATCGCACCTTCGCGCGGGAACGGAAAACATCCCCGCCATCGTGGGATTCGCCCACGCGGTGGCGCTGGCCGTGGAGGAGATTCCCCGCGAACTGGCGCGGCAGGTGGTTCTGCGCGAAATGCTGTGGGAGGAACTGCGCGAAACCTTCCCGACTGCGGTGCGCAACACGCCGATCACGCACTCACTTCCGAACACGCTGAACTTCAGCCTTCCCGGCCGCGAGAGCCGCCGCATGATTGCCCTTCTGGATGAAGCCGGTGTCGCCTGTTCTGCTGGTTCCGCCTGCACGAGCAACGACCCCGAACCCAGCCATGTGCTGAAGGCGATGGGGCTGGCGGAGGAGGTTGTCTCCTCCGCGATTCGGCTTTCCTTCGGGCCGGCAACCACTGATGATGACATCGCATCCGTTGCGCGGGCGTTTCAGTCACTACCACAAGATTCCTGACATTCATTGTTTGGAAGGGCCGCATGGAGCAATATCCTTACAAGCCATCAAAGGAACAGGGGAAGGATCCTGTCTACAAGATTGCGAAAAGTGATCGTGATCTGCCCAGAGCCGGCATCGGCGGCAAGATCATGATCGTCGCCTTTGGAGCCATTGGCGGGGGAGTGATTGGTGGAATCATTACATTTTATATGATGGCTCGCGCATCAGCAAAACGCTTCGACCCTAATTTGGACACGGCGTACCTGATTCTTGGCGTTGGTGCGCTGATCGGGGCCATCGTGGGGGGCGTGGGGGTTGCGCGACTGCTTTGGAAGGAGTCGGAAGGATAGCCGAATTCCATTTTCCTGTGTGATGCCCTTGCTCAGGCGGAAACAAGCCCGCTAGGCTTTCCTCCGCCAGTCAATTCCAGCGAGCTCATCATGCGGCGATTCCTCCGCGTTTTTCTTTCAAGCATCCTCATCTTGTCGGCCGCCTCCTGCACGCGGCTCCACTTCGATCCGAGCGGGGGAGCGGAAACGGTCCTCGTTCAATCCATACGCCATGGTCAGGATTTTGACGTGACGTACCTGCGCAAGCCGGAGGAAGGCCCCCTCACCTACGACAAGAATGCCTGGACGATTTTCTGGAACATCCCGCTCAACCACCCCGACCTCGGCATGTGGATTGACCAGACGCTCCCACGCGGCGCGGATGCCGCCAATGTGAAGAGCAGCGTGAAGACGCCGTGGCATGGGAACCTTCTGTTCTTTCTCACTCTGGGCGCGGCGAAGATGCAGCGCATCCATTTCCAAATGGACCCCGTCATCCTGACGCCCCGCATCGAGTCGTCCGACAGGGGAACGACGACAACCGCCCTCCGTATAGACAGATAGCAATCTATACAGCAGGAAGATTCAGTCGCCCCTTATTTTCAGCTTGTTGACGGCGGCCCTCACCTTGTCCACATTCGTGTGTGTATAGACAGACGTGGAAACGACGCTTGCGTGTCCCAGCAATTCCTGAATGTCCCGCAGGTCAACAGCCTCCGCGTAAAGCGTCGTGGCGAAGGTGTGCCGCAGCTTGTGGGGACTGATGCGGCGATCGAGTCCGTTGTGCCTCGCCGCCTTCTTCACGACATGCTGCACCGTCCTGCGACTGATGCGATCGCGCTCTCGCGACAGGAACAACGCTTGGCAGCCATCACGACCTGCGGGGCGATGCGCCATCCATTCCCGCAGCAATTCCTGCGCCCTTGAATTCAGGGGAATCAGGCGCTCCTTTCTACCCTTTCCGAGAAC
>JADZDZ010000272.1 GCA_020850785.1 Candidatus Sumerlaeota bacterium
GATTCCCGGCATTGCGTTCCTGCTGATCAAGAGCGGCCAGATTCCCGGCGGCCCGCTTGTGAATCTGGAACTCATCGTCGTGGCCGCCGCGCCATCTGCGATGAACCTTGCCATCGCCGCGCGCCGCTACGGCGGCAATTGGGAGACCACCTCCGCCATGCTCTTCGGCGTAAACATCGTCGCGATCATTGCGCTTCCCATCTGGATCGCGGCGGCGCTCAGCCTTTAGGAGTAGTCGCCCTTCAGCATTCTCGCGCGTCGATCCACAGGGAAACGCTCGATCGCGTAACGCAGCGTCGTCCGCGGGAGCCGCGCGTGATGCGTGCGAAGGAAATCAACCAGCGCTCGCGAATCCTTCTTCCCCGCCTCGCGCAACATCCATCCGGTTGCCTTGTGAATCAGGTCGTGATCATCCGCGAGCAGCATCCTTGCGATCATCATCGTCGGCTTCACGTCGCCGGCCAGAATGAAATCGTGCGTTGCAACCATCGCGATGCGCCGCTCCCACAGGCTCTTTGATCCCGCAAGCGTGCGCAGGATCGCCTGATTCCCGCACTCGCGAATCCAGCGCCCCACGATCATCCGCGCCGAGACGTCCACCAAATCCCAGTTGTTGATCTGTTGCGTCCGCTTCAGGTAGAAGGCGCACAGATTCCCGCGCACCTCATCGTCACCCCTTTGTGCCTGGTGCACCAAAATCACCAACGCCGCCAAACGTTCCTCATGATACTTCGATGCAAGAAGGACGTCCACCTCACGCAGCGGCATCTGTCGGTATGGCCTGATTGCGGCGCGCACCTGCGGCACCGTCAGGCCGAGAAAAATATCCCCCTCCGCGTACTGACCCTTTCCCGTTTTGAAAAACGTCCCAACCGCCTTTGCGCGTTCCTTGCTTCCCTGCGCACGAATGGCGCGCTGCAACTCCCGTGCATTACATTTTTTCATCGCTTTGCTCCGTGATCATAGTCGGTGAAGGGAACCGTTCCACTCCTGAGCGGCGCAATGCGTACCAGCGCGCGCTTGACTCCCTTCAGCCAAATCGGAAATCAATCAACAATTCCGCGAGGTCCCTAATGATTCGGCGCAAGTTTGTCCATTCCCTGTTAGCAATTTTCACCGCCTGCACCGCACGGGCATTCGCCGCTGCGGACCTGATTCCTGATGATCAACTGTTCCCCTTTGTCATGCCGCTCGAAAAATCCGTGGGTGCCATTGATGCCAGCCACTGGCTGGATGCGCCCGCTGGCGCGAACGGCTTCGTAAAAGCGGAGGATGGCCATTTCGCAATCAACGGAAAGCGCATCCGTTTTTGGGGCACGAACGTCGCCTTTGGCGGAGCCTTCCCCACCAAGGAGGAAGCCCCCCTCGTCGCCGCGAAGCTGGCCCGCTTCGGAATCAACATCGTTCGTATTCATTCGGCCGACATTATTGATGGTCGTCCCAGCCTGATTGACCGATCCGTGAAGGACACCCAGCACCTCAGCGCAGACCATCTGGATCGTCTGGATTTCTTCATCAATGAGTTGGCGAAGCGCGGCGTATATACAAACATCAACCTTCACGTGAATCGCACCTTCACGGCGGAAGACGGAGTTTCCGCCGCTGATCAACTCCCAATGTTCAGCAAGAACATCACGCTTTTTGACCGTCGCATGATCGACCTGCAGAAGAAGTACGCAACGGATGTGCTCACGCACGTGAATCCCTATCGCAAACTCTCCTACGCGCAGGACCCTGCCATCGCATTTGTGGAAGTCACGAACGAAAACTCCTTCTTCTACGGATGGTATTCAAAGAAACTCGACAACCTTCCCGTCCCCTACGCA
This sequence comes from Candidatus Sumerlaeota bacterium, assembly GCA_020850785.1. GTDB lineage: Bacteria > Sumerlaeota > Sumerlaeia > SLMS01 > SLMS01 > JADZDZ01. Next base: position 1,827 of record JADZDZ010000272.1, read on the forward strand.
AAACAGCTTGATGCGAAATTCAACGAATGGCTTTCGAAGCACTACCAATCGACGGAACAACTCGCCGCCGCGTGGACACAGGAGCTTCCCGCAGCGGAACGACTGGAAGATGGAACGGTATCCCGCCCGGCCTACAAGGACCCCAGCCGAAGCGATGCCTGCTATCATGATTATCTGGAGTTCCTGTGGGAACTTGAGCGCGACTATTTCCGCGAAATGCGTGATCACCTGAAGAAGGAAATTAAGGTCGCCATGCCCGTCACCGGAACCATGTACTTTACCATGGCGGGTGGAATGATCCAGAGCGACACCATGGATTTCGTGGACATGCACGCCTACTGGCAGCATCCCGAATTCAGCACGGAATGGAAAGGAAAATGGACCATCAAGAACACGCCGATGATCGACCAGCCGGAAAGAAATACGTTGTCGTGGCTTGGCGCGGCGCGCGTTGCGGGAAAACCCTTCACCGTCTCTGAATACAATGCCCCTTGGCCGAATTTTTACGACGCGGAAGCCATCCCGCTGATTGCCGCTTATGGTGCGCGACAAAATTGGGATGCGATTTATCTTTTCAACTACAACGGCAATGGCGAATTCCGACGCGACAAAGTTTACTCCTTCTTCGACATCGATGGGCATCCCGTGAAGACGGCACAAATGATCGCCGGTGCTGCGCTATTCACGCGCGGCGATGTTCCCCCCGCGGAACAGACCGCCACCGCCACGATCTCCCGCGACACCGCCCTTCAAAGCGCCATTCACTTCGGCTGGAACAAGGGGGAGGAAGCCCTGAGTTCCCTCATGGAGTCGCCGCTTCCCACCAACACCGTGGACAGGGCATGGGCCCTGCACTTCCAGCCGGAGACACGAACTCCGCTCAGCGATTTCGTCATTCCGCCTTCCCAACCGTCCGTCACGCCATTTGTTTGGCGGCAGGGAAGTGCAACAATCGACACACCCCGCAGCAAAATGCTGGCGGGTCATGCGACGAAAGAACCGACGCAGCTTGGAAGCGTCACGATCCAACTGCATGAGGCGCCCGGTGATTTTGGAGTCATCACCATGCAATCGATGGACGACGCACCATCCATCGAATCTTCCCGCCAAATCCTGATCATCGCCGCAGGCCGCACGCAGAACACCGCCATGAAATGGAGCGATGACAACACTTCCGCTTATGACGGAATGGGAACCGCGCCCGTGCTCACGCAGGGATTGGGCGCAACCATCACAATCAACGCGAAGGACCCCATGACCGGATACGCGTTGGATGCCGCAGGAATGGAGAAGACACCGCTGCCTATTTCCCGCAGCGATGGCTCGCTCACAATCGAACTGAAGCGGGACTACGAAACGATTTGGTACGTCCTGAAACGCTTATGCGACGCGCGGAGCCTACCCCGACCAGCGATCCAGATTCCGATACTGCACCGCCTCGCTGATGTGATCCGCCGCGATGTCCTCACTCTGCGCAAGGTCGGCAATCGTGCGCGCCACCTTGCGCAGGCGATCATAAGCCCGCGCGGACAATCCAAGCGCCTTCATCGCCGTTTCGAGAATCTGCTGCGCCGCCGGCTGCAGATGGCAGAAGTGATTCAAATCCCGCGCGCTCATGTGCGCGTTGCAGTAAATCCCCTTTCGCCTTGCGAAGCGCCGCAATTGCCTCTCCCGCGCCGCGCACACCCGCTCACGCACCTGGGCCGACGTCTCCTTCGCCTCGCGGTTGCGCAGGTCTTCGATCTTTGCGGCGGGAACCTCGATATGAATGTCGATGCGATCCAGCAGAGGCCCGCTGATTTTCGACAAGTAGCGTTGGATTTGCGCGGAGCTATTCCTCCCCTGCAGCGCCACCTCCGGATCGAAGCCGCTCGGCGTGGGATTCATCGCCGCCACCATCAGGAATCGCGAGGGAAACTCGATGCTTTGCGCGCGACGACTGATGAGCACTGGTCCATCTTCAAGCGGCTGCCTCAACACCTCCAGCGTATTGCGTGAAAATTCCGGCAACTCATCGAGAAACAGAATGCCATGATGCGCC
>JADZDZ010000273.1 GCA_020850785.1 Candidatus Sumerlaeota bacterium
TGAACGAGGGCCCCGGCCATGGTCCCATGCACATGATCCACGAGAACATGCAGCGCCAGCTTGATTGGTGCGGCGAGGCGCCCTTCTACACGCTGGGGCCGCTCACGACGGATATCGCGCCCGGCTACGACCACATCACGTCCGCGATCGGCGCGGCGATGATCGGCTGGTACGGCACCGCGATGCTATGCTACGTGACGCCGAAGGAGCACCTTGGACTTCCGAACAAGGACGACGTGAAGGAGGGCGTGATCGCCTACAAGATCGCGGCGCACGCGGCGGACCTTGCGAAGGGGCATCCGGGCGCGCAGTTCCGCGATGATGAACTGAGCCGCGCGCGTTTCGAGTTCCGCTGGGAGGACCAGTTCAACCTGTCGCTGGACCCGGAGCGGGCGCGCGAGTTCCACGACGAGACGCTTCCCGCGGAGGGGGCGAAGGTGGCGCACTTCTGCTCCATGTGCGGGCCGAAGTTCTGCTCCATGGAAATCACGCAGCAGATTCGCGACTACGCCGCGAAGGGGATGGCGGAAAAGAGCGAGGAGTTCGTGAAGGACGGCGCGGAGATTTACAGGAAGGTGTAAGGTGCAAATGTGCCGGAAATGAACGAAGGCCGGACGTTATGTCCGGCCTTCGCGCGTTTTACGTTCCCTTGGCCCTGATCAGTGCCAGTAAACACCAAACAGCAGCATCGACCAGAGGCAGAAGGCGGCGATGTAGGGGAGGGTCCAGAACATCCCTTCGCTGCGTTGTTCGATCCAGCGCGACACCAGATAGGCTCCGCCGAAGGGAATCGCGGGGAGCAGGTAGTGTATATACAGTGCCTTCACCTGATTGTATTCATTCGCCGGGGTGGAGATGACGAAGTAGAGGAAGAATGCGAGGCCGACAGCCACCAAGGCCGTGACGGGTACGAGGGCGGCCAGCGGATCATCGGGGCCTGCGTTGATGGCGCGCCGGGCCAGCGCCACAAATCCCGCCAGAATGATCGCGAAGGGAATGAGCGACGCGGCCATCTGCACCGTGAGGGTGATGCGCCAGAATCCCTTGCTGATTTCCTCGTTGTTGAGGCGGTGGTTGAGCGTCCAGTATTTCCAATAGTCGCCGAATGCGTCGGCGTAGAGGATCGTGTACCAACTGTTGAGAGCGGGAGTTTTCCTCCTCACCTCGCCATCGGGCGAATCCGGTTTTTTTAGCAGTTGATCGGGACTGTCATCGCGATAGGGACGGAAGAAGAAGTTGAATGGCTTGATGCCGACGTAGAAGCTTGCGGGGAGTTTGCCGAAGACCGCTTCGCTTTGCTTCGGGCGCGGCATTGACTTGCCTGTGCGCTTGCCGTTGTAGGCGAAGAGTCCCGCTCCCGCAGCGGCGCAAATGACGCAAATGATTCCCGCACGAATTGCCCAGCTTCGTCCGCCTTTCTTCCAGAGCAGGAGCGCAACAACCAGCGTGATGCCCCAGGCTCCCGCGACGGCGAAGCCGAAGGGGCGCGTCCAGATCGCGACGGCTCCCAGAAGGCCCGCTGCGATGGCTTGCGGAATGTGGTATTTGGGCCCGAAATTCCACACTCCGACGAGCATGGCGCTCCACACGGCGACCGTCAGGAAACTTTCGGGAGTGAACATCGCGGGGTATTTGAAGAAGGCGGGAATACAAAGCAGCAGCAACAGGTAGGCGGTTTTCGACTTCGGTCCGAGCGTGCGTCCGGCCAGCGCCATTCCAAGGATCGCGATGATTCCAACGAAGACGCTGAGGGACATTTTCGTGAAACGCCGCGCCGCGCCGAATTTTTTCTCCCGGCGATCCGCATCAATGTCGTCGCTGTCCCGGCCTGACTCCTTCGCCTCCGCCATTTTTGCGAGGAACTTCTGCTCATCCTTGTTTCCGCCGATTGCCACGGAAGCTTTGCTCATCATCGCGGCGTACAAATAGAACATCGGGGGGTTGTAGGAAACGTATGCCTCCTCCAGCGTGGGGATGCGATTTTCCTCCGCGATGACGTCCGCGTATTTTGTGTGGGATCCCGCGTCGAAGCCATGGCGCGAGCGGTAGCTTGCGCCGTTGCACAGGAGCACGATCATCATGGCCGCGCAAATGGCGAAGCGCACCCAATGATTCTGGAAGATGACGTAAAATTGATTCTGGTTTTGTTCCGAGCGCGAGCTAGTTGTTTCTTCCACCACTGTTGTCCTTAATGCCAAGTTGCCATAGGATGATGTTGCCGTTGCCGATGGTGCCGGGAAAATCCTTCACACGGGTCCAATTCGCATTGAGTGAATCGGTGATGGCGGGATTTTCGAGGCGAAGCGCCCGCATCAGGGTCGTGATCGCATAGGCGCCGTGTTCGCGCGCCAAGGCTTCCTGCTGGCGGAAGGTGTCGTCGGATCGCACGATCACCAGATCGTTTCCCGCCAGGCCCAGCTTCCCGCCGTAGTACTCCACGCCGCGCTCCGCGTAGTGAATCACCAGAATCGGTTCCCCATTCTTGCGGATCGATTGCAGGTAACGAATCGCGCCCGTGTAGTCCTGCTTCGGGTGGCGGTATAGTCGTGGCAGCGACGCCACCGATGCAAGCATAGCGAGCAGCACCAGTGCGAGCGCGGCGATTTGCGGGCGTTTTTGCGGCCACCGAAGGCGCTCCCCGGCCCATCCCGCAAGGGCGAAAGCCGCATAAACCGCTGTCATGAAAATCACGGGAATCGCGATCAGGAAGTAGCGCGGCGCGATGGGAATTCCCCGGCCAATCATGTAGGCGAGCATCAGGAAGCATGGCGCCGTGAGCATCAACGCCACGGCCCGGTTGCGGCGGCAGAGGAAATAGAATCCGACCGCTCCCACCAGCAGCAGCGGAATTGCCCCCAGCATGAAACCCGGCCCGAAGCCTTCGCCGATGCCGCGCATCATTTCGCGCAGGAACTCCAGCGTGAAGGGGCGAAAGCCGGAGGTTTCGTCCTGTTGGTAGAAGTACTTTTGGTAGTTGAGGAATTCCGGCAGGACCACGCTGTACATGAGCACGGCAAAGCCGCCGATGGCGGTGTAGGCAAGCGGCAGTCGGTTCACCAGCAGCGCGCGAACACTGCCACCACGCCGCCAGTGTGCGATCACTTCGATCAGGGCAACGATCAACTGCCCTGCGGAAACGAACGCGCCGATCATCTGCGTTGCGAAGGACATCATGCTGAGAATCGTGAACCAAATCCACGATGCGGCGCGATCACGCTTCAGCGCATCGACGAGCAATCCGCTCGTCATGATGCTGAAGAAGATGTGCATCGAATAGCCTCGCGCGTTCTGCGAATATTCGATCATGTGATAGGAAACAGCGATTAGCAGCGCCAGGCAGAGCGATTGCACGCGCGACAATGCGAAGCGCGCGAACCAGTACACTGCGGGAATGCATGCGACGCCAAACAGGACCGCCGGCGTGCGGATCACCCATTCCTTCTCCCCAAGCACCATCACCAGAACCTTCACGAGGAAAGTGTGGAGCTGATGGTTGCCCGCCAGCAGGTACGTCGTGAAAACCTGATAGAGCGGCAGGGGTCCGTAGGTTACGACGGGGTTGATTTCATCCAGCCACAAGTCGCTGGTGATGTTGATGACGCGGAGAACGAACCCCAGCGCCGTGATGACGAAAAGCGCGATCATCGCGCCGGCGGGGGCGAGGTCGCAGGCGGCAGTGGAATCGGGAAAGGGAATGAGTTCGCTGCCGGTGCGCCGTTGGAACCGGGGCGGACGAACCGCCAGAAACGCCAACAGCACCGCCCAGGCGCCGAGCGCGAAGCGCAGCACTGCGAGGCCGCTGAAATTCGGCGGTGGAAGGTCGTCGCGGCGGGGAAGCGCCGCGTACCAGGATTCCGGGAGTGAAATCGCCAGCGCCACGCAGCCAATGGCAAGGAGCGCCAGCGAGGCGCGAAACAATTTGGTTTGCGTTGGACTCAACAAAGGGGCCTTTCCGCGTCGTAAACGGTCCACCGTGGCCGGTGCCAAGGGCCTGCGTACACCCAAATTTTCTTTCCCCCACCATTCGGGAACGGGGAACTTTCATCGCGACTTGATTCGCGCAGGGATTTTATTTCGAGGTATCGCCGTTGTTTAAAGTTGCCGTCGTCGGTTTGGGAAATGCCGCCCACAATCTGCATCTGCCCGCGCTTAAGGGGCTGAAGAACGTGGAGATCGTGGGAGGGTGTGATCTGGAGGAGAAGCGTCGTTCGTCTGCGGCGGCCACCTTCGGAATCAAGGTGTTCGATTCATACGACGGCATGATGGATTCGGCGAAGCCCGATGTGGTGGTGATTGGCACGCCGCCCGACAGCCATTTCGATTACTGCAAGCGTTCGCTGGAGGCGGGCGCCCACGTGATCTGCGAGAAGCCGTTTGTTTCAAGCCTCAGCGAGGGGGACCTGCTGCTTGAGGAGGAGAAGAAGCACGGCCGTCGCATCGCGTTGAACCACGAGTTTCGCGAAATGCCGATCTTCCGTTCGCTGCGCGATGAACTGGACAAGGCGGGCACGGGGCCGCTGGTGTTCCTGCAAATTTGGCAGCTCATGAACCTTCCGCCGTGGTCGGAGCCGGGCTGGCGCGGGCGCATGTTGCAACGCACGCTCTATGAAGCGGGCGTGCATCTGGTTGATTACGCGATGGCGCTCTTCAAGGAAAAGCCGGTTGCGGTGAATGCGACGACGTCAACGTGCGGCGTGCGCGAAGGGGAGACCGACGCGGTGGCGCTGGCGACGCTGGAGGTTTCGCGGGGGCGGCTGGCGCAAATCACGCAGAATCGTTTGTGCAAGGGTGACACGCAGTATTTTGAGGTGCGCGCGGAGGGGGAATCGGCGTCGCTGCGCGCGTCCTACGGCGGACGCGTTCGCGCCACGTTGGGGCTTCTGCGCAGCACGGCGCCGCACTTCCGTTTTGATTTCGGCCTCACTGGCGTTGCGTGGAAGGAGGAAGGGGTGAAGCGCACGCCGCTGTCGCGCAATCCGAAGAATTCCGTGATGATCGCCACGCGCAACCTGTTCGAGCGCACGCTGGAAGCCTTCGAGGGAAACACGCGCCCACCCGCGACAATACAGGACGGAATCGACGTGCTGGAGGTGATCGCGGCCTGCTATCATTCATCGGCGACGGGCCAGCGCGTTCGGCTGGACGGCGAGGAAGTGGCCCGCCTGCGCACGATGCGCATGGGCGAGAATCCCGCGTGACACGGCGCACCCGCACCCTTCGCGCGGCGGTGGTCGGCGCGGGGCTGATGGGCCGGTGGCACGCGCGCGAATTGACGCGGCTCGGCCACGCGCTCGTTGCGGTGATTGATTCCTCGGAAAAAAAAGCGCGGGCGCTGGCGAAGGAACATGACGGCGCGCGCGAGTTCACCACGTTGTCGGATGCGTTGTTGAACGATTCCTTCGATGTCGTTCACATCTGCACGCCGCTGGATTCACACGCATCACTTGCGACGCAGGCATTGGAGGCGGGTGCGTCAGTGCTGGTCGAGAAACCGCTCGCTGCGGACCTTGCGACGACGCAGCGCCTGCTCGATCTTGCCTCGTCGAAAAATTTGCTGCTGAACCCCGTGCATCAGTTTGCCTTCCAGCAGGGTGTGGAGCAGGCGGGAAAAAATCTGCCGCGCCTGCAGGGGCTGCTGCACGTGGACTTCACGGCCTGTTCCGCAGGAGCGGCGGATCAATCCGATGATGAGCATGAACGCATCGCGCTGGAAATTCTTCCTCACCCGCTTTCACTGCTGGCGCGCCTTCTTTCCTCCAACAACGACGACTACGAATGGAAGACGCTGCGGATGGGAAAAGGGGAGATTCGCTGCCTGGGCGCGGCGCTCGGAACCGCAATTTCACTGACGATTTCGATGCACGGACGGCCAACGCAAAATTATATTCGCCTGATCGGCCGCGAGGGAACGATCCATGCGGATTTGTTCCACGGCTTCGGCGTGACGGAGCGCGGCACGGTTTCCAAGATGCGGAAGATTCTTCATCCGTTCACGCTGTCATCGGCGACGCTCCTGAACGCGGGGCACAACCTTGCGCGGCGGACGATCGAGCAGGAGCAGGCATATCCGGGCCTGCGGGCGTTGATGCGCGCGTTCTATTCGGCTCTTCAGGGACGCAAGCCACCACCACTTCCACCGGAACAGATTCTCTTCGTCGCGCGGGAGCGTGACCGATTGATAAAGTTGCTCGCGGGGGAGTGAAGGCTACTTCGTCGTCAGTGCCCAGATGACGGGGCATACGGTGAGGAAGGTTTTCTTCCTTGCCAGTGATCGATAGGCGCTGGCGACGGATTTCAGCGCAAACATTTCGTCGCCGAATTGCGCGGGCACCATCACGACGCTGCCACCGCCGGCTTCCATCAACAATGCATTCAATTCCGGTGCGCTAAGTAGGCGGATGAATTCGTAGACCTTCCCGCGAATCAATTGCACCATTGGCTTTGCGCTGCCGCGCGGCAGCATCCCCAGCAGGGGAATGTTGAAATGCGGGTCGGGGAGCGGCGCGAAACGGTTTGGCGTGGAGAGAAAGAAGAAGCCCTGGCGCGGCTTTGCGGCGCGAAGGGCATCGCGCGCGAAAGCAACCTGATCGGGGCGGTCGTTCTGATGTTCGATCACGTTGTCGGCAACAACGGCGTCGAAGGTGTCGCTGCGGAAGGGCAGATGCTCCGCATTGGCGCAGGCGAGACGAATGTCCATGCCTTGATGTTCCGCAGCGAGCTTTGCAATCACCAGCCAACGATAGGCGCGATCAACACCGGTGACGTTCGTCCAGATGCGCCGCAGCACCGGCAGCATTTCGCCCGCGCCGCAGCCGATCTCCAGACAGGAGCCGCGCGCCATTTCGGGCTTCTGCTGTTGCAGCCACTTCACGATGTCTTCGGCGCGCTGGCGGCCCCGCAGGACCGTCGCGACAAATTGCTTCGCGCGTCCCGCCTCCACGTTCTCCGTGATCGACCAGTAGAATTCCAGCAGACCCACGAGGCTGCGATCGCGGCACTCGCGCACGATGCGGGCGCCCTTCGCATGATCATCGGGGATGTTGATGTAGGGATCATCCTCCAGACGAAAATCAGGAATGCCAAAATCGACGGGATATTTTTTCTGACAGGAACGGCAGAAGTAGAAATTCGTTTCCTGCGCAAGGTCGCCATGGCACTTGGGACAACAGTAGTCCGGCGGAAGGGATTGCGAGTCGCCAATGTTGATCATCAGTACACCTCGCCGATGCTGCGGCCGGGGCCGGCAATGAGTCCCAGCGCCTCGCCGAGCGCCCACGCGACGTAGATGCCGAGCAGGTGCGGCGACAACAGCAGCGCGCGGGAGCGGAGCGTCGGTCTCCTCCAGCAGGTGCGCAGAGCGCGCGTACACATCACGAGCGGCACTGCGGGAAAGCAAAGGGCGCGCAGGAATCGCGGGACGAAGGATTGGGTCCTCGTGCGCATCGCGGCGAAGGCGCGGCCATGATGATACGTGCGGCGAAGGAACATTGCGAAGCGGTAGGGAGGATGGTGCATGACGATGCGTTCGGGTTGCTGTGTGATGCGCGTTCCCCGTTGGCGCGCGGACTCCAGAAAGAAAAATTTCCAAAATCCATGCTGCTGCCATTGATCCACGGGATCAAGCAGCGAGCGGCGAATGAGCACGTTGTTCGTTGTCACACCGACCTCCCCCGCGTCACCGCAAGGCGCCATGAAGGGAGCGAACTCGAAGAGCGCCGTGGCCCATGCGAAGGCACTTGTGTCGCTCGCGACGGCAACGCCGCCACCAACGATGTCCGCATCACCCTGCGCGGCGCGCTGAAGAAGTTCGACGAAGTTTTCCGGAAACGTGCAGTATGGCTCCGTGAAGAAAAACCAGTCGCCCGTGGCCGTCGCCATGGCGCGGGCACGAAGCACTGCATGATTTGCTGGTTCAGCAACATCCACGATCCTCACATTCGCTGCGGTGGCGAAATCGTGCGGACTGATGGGCGGGTGAGTCGCCGCGATGATCTCCAGTTGTCCGCCATCCTTCGCCGCGAGAAGCGACGCGATGCAGCGCTTCAGCGGGGCCGCGTCGCCGCGATTCCAAAGGATGACGGAAATCCTCATGCGCCGCGAAGGCGCGCGCGCGCCGTGCGAAGGGTTCCGCGCAGGGAGAGGTAGGCGTTCCCAACGGAGGTGAACAGGCGCCCATAGATGACCTCGCTTCGCAGATCATACGCGTCCACACGCGGGATATTCATCGGATTCGAATTTGCGCGAACTTTTCCCACGCGCGTTCCGAAGCCCACGGTGAAACGTTCGCGTGCGATCTTCTCCACCGCAGGAGAAACGGAACCGTAGGGGTAGGCGATCGCGCGAACACGCTTCGCGCTCGTCAGGGCCTGCTGCATGGCGACGGTACATTCGTGCATTTCGCGCTCGATCGTGATTTCGTCGCACTTGGCAAGCCTTGGATGCGTGGCGGTGTGCACGCCGAACTCGATGCTGGCGTGGTGCATTTCGCGCGCCTGCTCCCATGTCATCACGGGAAGCGACGGAATGAAGGAGGGTTGGCCCGGCCACTGGTTCGTTTTTCCCATGAAGGAACTCACCAGAAACACCGTCGCGGGTATTTTCTCTTTGCGCAGGATTGGAAATGCATTTTCGTAAACCGACAGCAATCCATCGTCGAACGTGAGGAGGATGGCGTTTTGTTCGATGGGCGCCGTTCCCTGCACGAAGGCCAGAAATTCCGACAGTTGCAGGAAGCGAATTCCCTGCGATTGCCAGGTGGCGATATGGCGCGCGAACAGCGCCGGCGTGGTGGAGATCACGCTGCCGCTGGTGTCGATGCCGTGGTACATGACGACGCAGACGCTGCTCATGGTGTGGCCGCCTTCTTCGCCAGCAGGTCCCCGCAGATCGCAAGATACTCCGCAAGGTGCGCCTCCTCCGACCACTTCGCGCGATAGCATTCGTGGCCGCTTTCGCCGAAGGCGCGACGTTCCTGCTCGTTGTCGATCATGCGATCCATTGCGGCGATCAGTTCCTGCGGCGTGGAATACAGCAGGCCGCCGCCGCTTTCCTCCATCACTTCCGTCAGCACGCCCCAGCGATGGGCTATCACCGGCGTGCGCTGCGCGAAGGCCTCGATGATGATGATGCCGAAAACTTCGTAGCAGATCGATGGCACGATGACGGCGATGGCCTGCTTGTAGAGCGCGCGCAGGTCCTCCTGGCTCTTGCGGCCGAGGAACTTCACGCGCGGCACCGCGGCGCCGAGGGCGCGCAACTCGTCGCCGTAAACGCCTTCGCCCGCGATCAGCAGGTCCGCGCGCTCGTAATCCTTGAAGAGCGGAATGACGTTCTGGATGCCTTTGATTTTTTCCAGGCGGCCAACAATCAGGAAGAAAGGGCGATCATGTTGCGGCGCTGACGGCGTGGCGCCGTCGCTCAATTCCGGCGGCTGGTAATAGTAGGGAAGGCGCCGCATGGGAATCGGCAGGCCGCCCCATTCTGTGTGGCGCTTCAGCGTGAACGTGCTTGGCGACAGGAAAAGGTCCACCTGCTTCAGTGCGCGATCCATAAGGCCCGTGTAGCGCCACAATTGCACGGGCCGTTTTCCGGCAATCTGGCAGGAGATGCACTCCTTTTTGTCGCAGGCTTCGCGATCATACTTCCAGAGCACGTGCATGGGGCACACGAGCCAGTGCTCATGCGTCGTGTAGAGCTTCACCGCGTTGCCAAGGAACAAGACGCCCGGCCCGCCCACGAGCGACACGTTGTGGAAGTTGATCACGTCCGGTTTCCGCGCGCGCATGATGGCCTCGATCTTCCTGCGCTTAAAGTAAGGCCTGCCGGTTTGCTGCGTGGCCAGAGCGGAGAAGAATCCCGCGCGGCTCTTCAGTGCGTGAACGCGCACGTTTTCGTGGTTTGGAAAATTTCCCGGCGGCGGATCGGGATGCAGAAGGTGGTAGGCATCCTGATCGCAGATCACGTCAACGGTGTGGCCGCGACGCGCGAGCGCGTTCGACAGGCGATAGATGTGCATGGCATCGCCGCCGAAATGCCACGGCGGATAGAACGTCGTGATCATGCAGAAATGGAGCGGGCGATCGGTCATGCGCGGGGCGCAACCTTGCGAATGCACTCAAGCAGCCGTTGTGCGGAAGTGTCCCACGAGAGCGCGGTTGCCGCCGCGCGGGCACGGGCCGCGAAGGCGTCCCGCTTTTCCTCACCGCACATCATCGTTCGCATCGCCGCGGCAATCCCTTCGTCGCTGTCGGGATCGACGAAGATGCCTCCGCCGGCAAGGACCTTCGGCAGCGGCGAATGGATCGTGGCGATGACGGGCGCACCTGCGGCGGCCGCCTCCACGGCGGGAAGGCCGAAGCCTTCGCGCTTGGACGGCAGCAGCAACGCGACGCAGTTTGCGTAGAGCGCGCCGAGTTCCTCGTCCGGCACGAAGCCAGGGAAGGTGACGCTCGCAGCGAGACCGTTCTCCTTCAGCCATTCCTTCAGCGAACCGTGGTTGGAAAAGAACGAATCGCCTTCAAAATCGCCGACCATCACGAGCCTCGGCATCA
>JADZDZ010000274.1 GCA_020850785.1 Candidatus Sumerlaeota bacterium
ATCAACCGTGCTCAGCGTCCTTGCGGAACCCTTTGAAATCCTCCGTGAAGGCGCCGTTCCCAACGACGAAATACAAGCCATCCTTGGCGACAAATTGAAAAAGAAGCCATAGCCTCGAACTGACGCGGATAAAAACAGAGCTGGTTGTATATACAGAGTATCTTTGGTGGCGAGGACGTCCACGCCAAAAAAAATACTTTCACAAAGAGACGGATCAGATGGACAAGAACCACCTGATCCGCCTCATTGTCTATACATGAATCCGCATCAGCGGCCGTAGAGGTCGATGGTGTAGGTGATTTCCTTCTTTGCGCCGGGTTCGAGCGTTATCTCCCAGCGGATGTCGCTGTGCTGGTTGATGGAGGCGCCCTGACCCTCTGCCCAGTCGGCGGCGCGGTAGTCGTTCAGCCGGATCGTGCCCTCGTCGGATGCCACGGTTGCCTTCCCGCCTGCGGAAACGTTGACTTGAATCTTTGAGGCCTCCTTGCGGAAGTTCGTGATCGTGATCGTTCCGCGCTTCGAAATCAAATCGTAGCTGGTGCCGCCGCGTTCGTAGGCATTCTGCTGGCGGGAAATTTCCTCGTCCCTGAATTCGCCGCGCACATCAACGGCGATGGTGATGGGCAGCGAACCGGTGCCGCCGGGAGGCGTGTAGGCAAGAATGTCCTGGCTGATCGGAAGGCCGTTCTGCAGCACGAGCGCGGCGCCCGTCGTCCACGGTGTTTGCGTTTCGTTCTTCATGTCCAGCAGATGCCAGACGTCGTTCTTGTTCACATCCAAGGGGCTGGCGGGTGCCGTCGTGCTCTCCGCGAAATTGGAGGAACGGAAGGAGCCGCCGCTGCTACCCTGACGCGCGAGCTTTCCTGTTTCGATGTTGAAGCGATAGCAATGGGCGACCTTCACGGTGGAGTCCCACAGCGGCAGCGTCATGCGCCCTCCCCTCTTCAGCGAAACATCCTTGGCGTTGTAGAAGAAGAGGTCCTGACCCGTCTGCGTATTCATCGCGGGATCGAAGAAGCTGTTGATGCCCGGTTGCGGCGTTGTGGAATCGCCTCCTCCCGCGTAGGCCATCTGCGAATTCAAGATGCGATTGGAAAAGGCGTTGTTGCCGTTGATGCGATCCATCGCCGTGAGCGTGCGGCGCAGCTCGCGATCAAGCGCAAGGGGCGAGACACGATCGTTGAACTTGAAGTTCGGCACACCAACAACAAGGTCCACGGCGGCATCGGTGATGTCCTCCGCCTCGTTGATCAGTTCGCCCTGAAGCGCCATCGTGGCGGTCTCCTTCAGGTCACCGTTCAGGCGATAGGTGGGAACCCACTGGATGCCTTCCTGCAGGTAGAGAAGGTTGAGTTCCACATCCTTGTTCGCTGCGGCGGCGCCGAATTCAAAGGTGAGGCGCTTGGTCCGCCTTGTTTCAACGCCGGGCAGCGGAGCTTCCGTCTTCACCTCGCTTCCGCTGAGCGACTTGATGTCGCGAACGGCGATGACGTGGGTTGTGTTGTCACTGGCAACGATGACGGCGAAGGCCTCGCCAATGGAGCGTGGCGGCACGGGAGTCGGCGCCGGCACGAGTGAGTACGCGGGAACGAAATAGGGATTGGAGGGATCGAGCGCGGGGTTCGCGACCTCCGGCACGATGGAGATGACGCGCTCGCCCGTTTCCCGCGCGTCCGCGCCGGGCTCGATCACCTGCTTCAGCGTCCCCTGAAGCGATTCCTTCTCCAGCACCAGCGTGATCACGCCGCCAATGTTTGCGCGAAGCAGGTCCTGCATGCTGGCGGCGGGAAATTTCTCCTCGTTTTTTCGCGATGATTCGACAAGCTCGGAACGAATCGCAACGGGCGAACCATCGGCGGATGACGCCCACACGGTTCCCAAAAGCGCGCGCGGCACGGCGTCTGTATAGACACGCCCTCCGTCGTCGGTGCGCGCGGTCCCCTTCTTCATGAACAAGCCGTAGCCATCCTTGAAGATGACGACGCGCTCAGTCTTGAGCGACAGCGAATCGGCGTCCGCGGCGGCGGCGGACACGATCAGCAATACGAGAAGGGTGGCGCGTTTCATGAAGGGAATCCTGAAGTGAATTGGAAGGGCGGCGCGGTGCGGCACGACGGCGCCGATCACCGGGAAGAGACTTTCATTGGATGGCGCGGGTTTGAAAAAAGTTCCCGGAATGGGCGCTTTTGGAGTCCCGCTGCCAACAACACGTCAAACAACAGCCTACGGTTAAAGCTCGTAAAGCACATTGTCACCGGCGCGGAAAATCTCCCTGGCGAGCCCGGCCTCGATGACGCGATCCATCCCAAGGCGCCCGTTGATCTTGTGGTTCGCCTCGTTGCGCGTGCGCAGGTAGTAACGAAGGTTGTGGGAGTGAAGGAACGCGACGGTGGCCTGCGCGCTGGGAAGGTCGTAGCCCTGCTGCATCGCCCAATCATCCAGATGGATGAAGGTGATGGACGGATCGAAAACGTAATGACGATTTTCGTGCGTCAGGATGCGCTGCGATTTCAGGTGCTCGTTCACGTAATCCCACATGTCGGGGTCTGCGCCGTACTGGAGGCGGTAGAACTCGGCGGCGCTGATGCCGGGATGACGGAAGGCCGCAAGGTTCGCCTGGGCGAAGAGTTCGCCGCGCAGTTGCTGCATGCCGGTGAACTTGAATCCCATCAGCGCGAAGACAAGTCCCGGCGCGATTCCCTGCACGATTACGATTGTATAGACAATTGGCGGAAGAACCAGCGAGGCGGTTCCGCCACGCGAAATGGCGCGGAAGAGAACCGATGAAACAAGCGCCGCCGGCACGATGACCGCAATGATCTGATACAGGTAAAAATCCGCGAGCAGATACTCGTACGCGAGAAGCGACGCCGTGAGCAGGAGCGCCGCTGCGAGCGTGACGGCGCGCACTTGAAACTCCACGCTACGATTGCGCAGCGCACGCGCGCGGGCCAACCCCGCAAGCAACAGCAGCAGCACGCATGGTGGGAGGAGGCCGGGAAACAGCACCATCATTTTGTAGCTGTGCTGCCACCGCAGGATGGACAGCGAATCATCAATATTGCGCGACTGGTTGGGGTCCTCGCTGAAAATTTGAAGCAGGTGGAAAAGGCGGTCAACCCAGCGCCCCACGACGTAGTTGTTGCTCTCGCTGGGAAAATGGATCGTCTCAAAGCCGACCCAGAAGAGGAAACTCGCGGCGAGGCGGTCGCGCAGGGTGGCCTCGCGCGTGAAATCGTCCGCGCTCACGTCCCGTTCCGGTGCGCGAGAACGGAAGTCGTGCGTGAACTCCGCCACGCGGCCGATGCCGTCGCCGTTGCGAAACCATTCAAGGTTGGCGGAATCGAGAACCGCGCGATTGGTGTTCACGCTGGCCGTGAAGATTTGCGGAAAAAAGGAATACACCGGGTTCTTCGTCAGCACCGCGTTGCGGATGTACCACGGGGCGCCAATGGCAAGGCCGCAGGCGAACGCGATCCACAGCGCGCGGCTGCGAAGCGAGGCGAGCAGCGATTCCCCGCGCAGATACTGGGCGAAAACGATGGCGGCGGCCCACACAACCCACAGAATCCCCATCAGGTAGTTGAGATTCATGGCGATTCCCGGCAGGATGGTTGCCAGAAGAAGCCACCCGCGGGACCGTGTGCGTGTATAGATCGCTATACAGTAAAGGAACGCCGCCGAGAACAGGATCGCGAAGGCGTAATCCGATGCGTAGGTGGAATAGGCAACGCCGTTGGGAATGGCGCGGAAGAGGAGCGTGGTCATGATGGCGTGGACACGATTCCTCCAAAGGACGCGCGCTGTTTCGTGAACGAGCACCGTGGCGGCGAGGCCCGCCAGCGGGGCCGCAAGGCGCGCGTGCAGATCGCTCCAGTGATGGAAGAACGTGGAGGCGACGGCGGCATAATTGGAATACAGGTGCGGATAATTCGCGCCGAGCCCGATGCCGACCTGCGCCTCCGCCTTGAACGGGAAGGCGTGCTGCAGGAACGTCATGCGTCCGTAACCCAGATAGAGAATCAGCGAATCCCAGTAGGTTTCAGGATAGAAGAGCGCGTGCCAGAACGTGGCGATGGTGATGAGGCCAATGACGACGGCGGCGACCCACCACCAGACCCTGTCGCCGGTGGTGGAGGGCTCCGATTCGCGCATGATGGCTTCGCGAAGCGAGAGCGCGCGGCGCTTCTTCGCGATGCCGAAAAGTACGGCGCTCATTGCAATCCAGCCAATCCAAACGGCCGCCGTATTGAGCAGCCCCGCCATGGTGAGCAGAACAAAGGCGACGCCGGAAACGCCGAAGCCGATGGTGAAACTGAGCGACACGAACGCGGCGGGCGATGCCTTCGCGCGACAGTTCAGCAGCACAAGCGCGCCGAAGGCGGTGGTCATCAGTGCGTAAATGAGCGCCGCGATGAGCTGCAGCGGTGGCGTGTTGTCCAGCGAGAAGGACCACGGGGCGAAGAGCCCGCTGAACACACCGAATGGCGCCCCTTCGCTGTGAATCAGGGGCCAATTGCTGCGAAGAAAGTAGATTGTGATCAACGCAAGCCAAGCGACGGCGAGGCTCGCGACAGAAAGTTGAATTTTGCGAAGAACGCCGGAGGGCGCTGGCCGGTTCATTCCGCGCGCGTGTTGTCCGGCGGTGGGTAGGAGATGCCGAGTTGCGCCGCGCGCTCCTGCGGCGTGACGGCAGCGCCAATCGCGGGATTCAGGATCGCCGGCGCGGCGGGAATCGCTGGAGGAAGCGGAGACGCATAAACGGGTTCGACGGGGCTTTGGGGAGGCGGCGGAGCAGCGGGCGGAGCCAAAGAGTATGTGGGGCCGCTCCACGGCGCCGCGAGGTCGGGGGGAGCCGTCGCAGGGGTGAAGCCGTACACGGGAATACCGGGCGCGGGAATCCATGTGAGCGGACCCGTCACGACGGGCGCTTCGTCACCGGTATTTTCTTCTTCCATTGAGTTCCCCATGGGCAGGCCAATGCTGGCGCTAGATTCCCGCCGCACAGCGGAGACATTCAACGGTTTTCCTTCCCTGGGTTCATTGAGCGAGAGAGACTACATTCTGGCGGCACAGGTCATTTACCTCGTGGCGCTGACCATCACGATGCTTGCGGGACTGCTCCACGTCGTGGGGCACCGTGACTCGGTGGGGGTGTTCCTGCGCCCCATTGGCCGCCCGCTCTGGATCGTGATTGCGCTGATGGTCGGGCTGGGCCTCGCAACGATCGGCGCAATGTGGCTGCGCGGCGGGGGGGCGCTGACGCCGATTTATCACGCGATGCTTGTCATGATGCTCTTCTCAACGGCAACTGCGGCGGTGTGCTATCCTCTGGCAGTGGTGGATGATTCGCCACAACCCACGGCGCCGGGCGCCTACCTGAAGAAAGTGCTGCCATGGGTGCCGCTGGCGCTGGCGTGGTCGGGATTGTCGGTGTACGTGATCGGCCTGCTGGTGGAGGGTGTCACAGTGAATGAGCAGGGCCTCGCAGGCCAGATAAACCCCGACGACCCGCTCAGCTTCCTTGCGGTCTGCTTGTTTGCCATGTGCGCGGCAATCATGGAGGAGATCATTTTCCGCGGAGGCCTGATCGCGCTGCTGCGGCGATTGCGAATCCCCACCACGGCGGCGATTGTGGTGGCGGCGTTTGTGTTTGCGCTGGGACACGCGCAATACATGCGCCCCGTGGGCGTGAAGGAGGTGCAGATTTTCGGCTTTGCGTTGATGCTGGGATACGTGCGCGTGCGCCATGGATTAAACGCGGCGATCATCATCCACTTCGCGCACAACTACGTGCTGCTCATGATCACCGCATTGTTTCCGAACTTTTCCATCTGAGGCCGCGGATGGACACGGGTTGGGAAGTGTATATACACAGAGATGGACAAGATGGATGAGGATGGCTTCTTGTCCATCTGGTCCACCTCTTTGTTGAGCGTTCTTTGGTGGCGAGGGCGTCCCGCCCTCGCATGTGTGGGTGGGCAAGGAGGTCACTGGAATTATGCGGTGGCTGTGGTTGAGCCGTTGTCTATACACCTGACGGGTCTTCGCAAGATTGCGTGGGCGAGGACGCCCAAGCCACGAAAAGCAGCTGCGGGTTTACGCGGATGGACACGGGTTGGGAAGTGTATATACAAAGAGATGGACCAGATGGATGAGGATGGCTTCTTGTCCATCTGGTCCGTCTCTTTGTTGAGACGTTCTTTGGTGGCGCGTACCGCCCTCGCGTGTGTGGGTGGGCAAGGAGGTCGTTGAAATTTTGGACGGTCGTGGGGAAGCTGTTGTCTATACACCTGACGGGTCTTCGCAAGATTGCGTG
>JADZDZ010000275.1 GCA_020850785.1 Candidatus Sumerlaeota bacterium
ATACGCCTGACGGGTGTTCGCACGAATGCGTGGGCGGGGACGCCCACGCCACGAAAGGCCAGCCGCGGATTTACGCGGAAAAGCACGGATTGGAAATGTATATACAGGAGGTGGACAAGATGGATGAGGGGTGGGGTTTCTTGTCCATCTGGTCCGTCTCTTTGTGGAAGTGTGTTTGGTGGCGAGGGCGTCCCGCCCTCGCATGTGTGGGTGGGCAAGGGGGGCGTTAGGGTGATGCGGTGGTTGTGGCAGGGATGTTGTCTATACGCCTGACGGGTGTTCGCACGAATGCGTGGGCGGGACGCCAATGTCACGAAAAGAGCGCAATGATTTGAAGTTGTATATACGAAGAGACGGGGTGGATGGGAGGCGTTATTTCCTCTGCTTCAGGCGGGCTTCCCACTCAAAGATGGCTTCTTCCTGCTGGTGGGTTTCGATGCTGCCGGGGCGGGTTTTGCGGACGCGGTCGATGGCTTCCTGAGCGGTGAGGCCTTCCTTGACGAGGTAGGTGGCGAGCATGGTGCCGGTGCGGCCGACGCCGGCGAAGCAGTGGACCATGACGGCGCCTCCCCCGGCGCGGACGTCGTCGACGAATCGGACGAATTTGTCGATCTGGTCCATGGTGGGAGGGGAGAAGTCTTCGATGGGCAGATACAGGTATTGGATGCCGGATTCCTGGACGATGGCGGGAAAGAAGGGGCGCTGGGTGAGGGTGACGACGGCGGTGATGCCGTGTTTGCGGGCTTCCGCGAGGTCGGCGCTGAGGGGGCCTTGGACGCCGGGCATGGCGCTGCCGGCAAGGGCGTGGTCGATGACGAAGGAAAAGTTTCTCAGCATGGAAGTTGGCCTCAGGGGGGCGGGTGTCATCCGGCTTTCGTCTTGTCACTAACAAGTCCCGCGCCGAGGATGCGCAGGCAACCTTTACCTTCGCAGGATTGTGCAAAAACTTGGTTCCCGACAAGCCCGACGAACTTGATCCGCCACCACCGCCGCCCAGCAAGGAGACGTTGCGCAAGCGCGTGGTGAAGATTCATCGCGACTTGGAAACGGCGGATGATCGCGGGTTGTTCACGGCACGGGCGCGCCTGACGGTTCGCATTTATCGGTTCTTTGTTTTGCTGTTCGCGGGTATCACGCGCACGGAGCTGACGCGGCGGGCGGCAGCGCTGACATACACGACGATCCTGAGCATCTTTCCGTTGCTGGCGGTGATTACGGCGTCGGCGTCGGTGTTCTATACTCCGGAGAAGGAACAGGAGTTGATGGCTTGGATCGAGAAGCAGTTCCTGCCGACGATGGAGGTGGAGGATGAGGAGGAACCGATTCCGCTGACGGAGGAGGAGTATCAGCTTTTCGAGCAGCGGGAGAAGGCTTCGCAGAACCTTCGGAGCATGATTTCCGGGATTTCGCAGAAGTTCCGGGACAATGCGGCGAAGGTGGGTGTGTTCGGTTTCATTGGTTTGCTGCTCACGTGCGGGTTGCTGTATTACTCGATCGAATCCGTGGTGAACATGACGTGGCAGACGGAGCATCGATCACGAATCGCGCAGACGATCACGAGTTTCATCACGGTGCTGGTGTTTGCGCCGATTATTCTGGCGTTGTCGGTGACGAGTTCGACGGTGGCGATCATGCTGCTATCGCCGGAGACGCCGGAGGCGACGGAGCAGGTGAGCCCGGCGGCGCAGGAAACGCAGGGGGCCGATGGTGCGGCGCCGACGCCAAAGAAGAAGGAGGTGTCCAAGACGCTTCAGAAGGTGCGGAGCGTGACGCGCAATTTCGGGTTTCTGCTTCCGTACATTTCGCTGCTGTTGAATGCGGTGATTCTTGGGCTGGCGTACAGCTTCCTGCCAAAGACGAAGGTTTTCCTTCGTTATTCGTTTCTTGGCGGGCTGATCACGGCGATCCTGTGGCAGGTGGCGCGGCAGCTTTTTGTGATCTACATCGGGGCTTCGAGCACGAACAAGACGCTGGCGGATGCGCTTGGGGTGAGCGTGATTTTCCTGATCTGGATTTACATCACGTGGATGATTCTGCTGCTGGGGAACCTGCTGGTGTTTACGATGCAGAATTATGAGATGCTGTGGGCGGAGCGGCGGACGGGGGAGCAGATGTTGCTGGATGCACGATTGCTGGTGGCGATGATGGTGGTGCTGGGGCGGCATTTTGTGCACACGGGGGGCGGGTATTCGGAGGTGGATATTCGCGCGCGGCTGGGGTTGCAGCAGCGACAGTTTGACCAGTTGATGAAGCCTTTGCGGGACAGCGGCCTTGTGACGGGGCTTGCGAACGATTCGTACCAGATTGCGCATCCGCCGGAGCAGATCGCGGTGCGCGATATTCTTGCGCTGGGGTGCGACATTTCCGCGCTGCCGGTTTCAAAGAAGGCGCGCGCTGCGGCGCTGGGGAGCTTTGATTGGCTGCAAAACCAATCGTTGCAGCAGGTGGGGGAGACGACGCTGGCGGAGCTGCTGGAATCAACGCCGGGAAAAGCCGCGTAGGGTTGATGCCCATTGCTAGCCAGCGGCCAGTTGAGCTATCAAGCAGCCACCATGACCGCAGAGACCCGATCCATTCTCCAAACATTGCGCGCCCACAAGGGGGACCTTGTGCGGCGTTATCCGATTCATCGAATGGCGATTTTCGGTTCCGTGGTTCGCGGAGACGGCAGGCCGGACAGTGACGTAGACATTCTGGTCGATGTTGAACCGTCGATCGGTCTGGAGTTCGTGAGTTTGGCGAATGAACTGGAGAATCTGCTGGGGCGTAAAGTGGATCTCGTTAGCCGTCGCGCGGTGAAGCCAATGCTCATGGAGCGAATAACGCCGGATTTGATCGATGTCTAGACGCGACCCCGATGTCTTGATCGATGATATTCTGACGGCTCTCCGAAAAATTGAACGGTATATTTCGGGAATGGATCGTGATGCGTTCCTGAAGGATGACAAGACGGCGGATGCTGTTTTGAGAAACCTTCATGTTGTTGGAGAGGCCGTGAACAGGCTTCCCAGGGAGTTTTGTGAGAAACACCCCAGCGTGCCCTGGCAAAAGATTGTCGGCCTTCGGCACCGCACGGTGCACGACTACGCAGGTGTCGATTGGGAAACTATCTGGAACATCCTCCAGAAGGAAACCGTTGAGCTTCGCAGGTACCTCGAACAGCTCTAGCCGGTATCTGGCCCGTGGCTTGCGACTTGGATAATTCAATTTCTTTACAGGGACGTTGCTGATGCCGTTGAATCTTCTTCTCGTTGATGATCAGGCCGAGGTTCTGGAGGGGCTGAAGCTGATCTTCAAGAAGTCGGAGCATGAGGTTTTCGCCGCCGCCACGGGTGAGCAGGCGGTGCAGATCATGAACAGCGAGCCGATTGATGTGGTGCTGACGGACCTGAACCTCGGCGCGGGGATGGATGGCGTGGCGGTGCTGCGGCATGCGAATTCGCTGGCCTCGCCCCCCACGGTGATTCTGCTGACGGCGTTCGGGACGATCGAGGGGGCGGTGGAGGCGCTGAAGGAGGGGGCGTTCAACTACCTGACGAAGCCGGTGAATGTGAAGGAGCTTCGCGCGGTGGTTGAGAAGGCGGCGGAGCATCGCAATTTGGTGCGCGAGAATCGGGAGCTTCGCGCGCAGATCGACCGGCATTACAACATCGAGGGGATGGTTGGTGAAACGGGCCAGATGCAGCAGATTTACGAGAAGGTGCGCCTGATCGCGCCGACGAAGGCGAGCGTGCTGATCCTTGGCGAAAGCGGCACGGGGAAGGAGGTGCTGGCGAAGGCGATTCATCAGGCGAGCCCGCGGGCGCGGAAGCCGTTCGTGGCGGTGCATTGCGCGGCGCTGCCGGAGGCGTTGCTGGAAAGCGAGTTGTTCGGTCATGAGAAGGGCGCGTTTACCGGCGCCATTACCAGCCGTGCCGGACG
>JADZDZ010000276.1 GCA_020850785.1 Candidatus Sumerlaeota bacterium
GCCACCGCGATCATTCCCGAATCGGTGGGATGGGACGTTTAAACAAGGACGTTGCCGCTGCCGTATTCCTTGCTGCGGGTGAGGTTGTTGGCCTTGTAGAACGATTCCTTTTCCGCCTCGCTGATGGAATCCTTGAAGCGCATCATGACGCGGTTGCTGAAAGCAGCGAGCGCACGCGTGGTCATTTCATTGTGGATGCGATAGGAGGGGCCGACGTGCGTGAAGGGAATTCCTTCCGCGTTGGCGAGGCGTTCGCGCGCCTGCTGTTCCGTTGCCTTGACGATGAGAACATTGCCTGCGGCGAGTGTCTTGACGAAGGGGAATCCGAGTCGCTCGGCGTCCTTCCCGGCGCGGGCGAGGAACTCCGGTTCCGTCAAGGAGTGATCGTAGTAGATGGCACAAGTATCATCGGAACGAACAAGTTCAACATTGGTGACCTTGCCTGATTTTTCGGCGGTGATAGCGCTCGGCGTAAGGGGAGCGCTTGCTGCCATCGATCCCGTTCCAGCCGCGACAATTGCTGCGGCGATGGCGCCGGGAATGAATAATCTCCGGATCATGCGAATCCTCATCCAATCAAATTTAACGCGGCCCATGGCGAATTCAGCAACTTCCGCCAAATCAATCTCTTCGTGGCCTTGTGCCTCTCCACAAATTAGGTTTCGAACCATGGCAGCGCAAGCGCATTATGGTTGGCAAAACTACCTGTGGATTGGGCACCGGGGTCGCCATGGGACCACGAAAGCTGCTACCCGCCGGTTCCGCGTGACACTTCTCCAAGACGCAAGACAATGGGGCGCCAACGTTGGTTCCACAAGGATGTCACTTTTGCCGCCCATGGAATTGCGGGAAAACGCACCATAAGATGCTGCTTTTCCCCCTGATCTGGCTTAACCTGAAGCGGCTCATGCGCGGATGGCGCTGGCGGGCCTTCCTGCTTATTAGTGCTGCGGGAGCGTACTGGTTTGCGCGGTTCAAGGGCTTTGGCGAGGGGGCCTCGGTATGGTTTCCCGGCGGAATCCATGGAATTGAGGGTTTCTCGGTCTTTTTTGCCGTGGCCGCCGTAATTCTAGGGGGGGACTGCATCGGGCAATGGGACCGCCACCGGGCGAGGCAAGGCTTCGAAACCCGCCTTGCAAGCCCCTTCCGCTTCGCACTGGCGAGCGTGCTTTCGGTCACTCTGGCCTCCCTGATTCCGTCCCTGATTGCCTGCTACTGGGCCATCGTAGGTGCTTGGCGCGCGGACTTTTACGTGCTGTGGTTGCCAAATTTACTCTATATGATGACCACTGCCCTGCCGATCCTTTTCTGCGGGGCTGCGGCGGGCCTTCTGGGGCGTACGATTTTCAAGGCGGACTTGGCCGCAACCGCCGTGGGGATTCTGCTAACAGTCCCGGCGCTCGTGTTCAGGCTCATTTCGGCCCCGGCCCACGAGCCGTTTCAACTGGCCAGCGCATCCTTCGGGGTCCTGATTCCCGCAGCCACCCTGATCCGGGAGGCCCTTGTCACCGGCCTTCAGGGGTGTCTGTGGATCGCCTTGACGCTTTTACTGCTGCCGTCCCCCCGGAAGGAAACGGGCGGTCGGCAACGCGGGTTCCTCCGAATGGAACTCCCCGTGGTGCGTTCGCTGGCGTCACGCTTTCGGGTGCAACTCCGGCAATGGAGCCGCAGCGTTCTCCTCGCCGCGATGGTGCTGGCGGCAATCGGCGGCGTGGCGGCGGTGCAGCTTGTGCGGCAGTTCCCCCGCATCGCAGTGGCGATCGACTGGGGTCGGTTTCCGTCGGTCGAGGGAGTCTCGCGCACGGGAATTTTGCGCGAGCTCGCGATCGTGCGACGAAAGATTGCACTGCCGGAAAACGCAGCGAGCCCGATGATGATCACGATGGATTTCGCGGCGCCCGGTGGCGAGGCGGCAACGGGCCTTGTGAGTTTCGGCAACACGCTGTCGCTGGAATCGATTGAAAGCGAAGGGGCGATTCGTGTTTCGGAAATCGGCCCACCTCTGGGAAACGGATCACCGCTGCACCTCCTGAAGTTTGACCCACCGCTGAAGGGACATGCTGCGGCGCGCGCCACGTTCAAGCTGACGCCCAGCACGCGGGGACGGCGCTTGTGGGAGCAGGCGTATGACACACGGTTTCATCGCTTTTCCGGATTGGGTGAATGGTTTGGTGTCAGCGCGCGGGCGGATTTCAACAACGCAACCCTCTCCACGATCACAAACGAGTCACCGTTCGAAATCATTGCACCGGGAGCGGGTGAATTGCAGTGGCGCGCGGGCGCGGCGGAAGTGTCCAACCTTGGCGATGGCCGCGTGCGTATATACCAACCGCTTGCCGACAATCCCTCCCGGCTGATCGCCGCGAACATGATGGAAATTCCGTCGGCGGATTCGGACTCTCTGCCCGTGACATTCGTGCTGCAGCCGCAGCGCGCGCGCTTGGGGGCGCAGTTGCATCGAATCTATTCCACGCCATTCAAGCGACTGCACCGGCTGTTTGGCGATCCCCCAGAAAAACTCTTCCTGTACGAAGTGCCGGAAAATGATCCTGCGGATCCAATGGCAATTCCTTCTTCAAAATTGGAACTTCTGGAGGCTTTGCTTCCCGCTTTCGATGACGAATTCCGCCCCACAAGGGACCACTTTTATTTCTCCTTCACGCCCAACCACTTGGGGCTGGTGAGTGAAATTTTCGTGAAGAGCTTCTCGCGCATTGATGATGCGGACCTGATGGCCTCGGCACTGATCCTTTACCTAAACGATTCCGGATTGGAGGGAGGAGCAGCGCAATACCACCGCGCGCTGCTGGAGCAATCCGATGCGGTACTGATCCCTTGGTCGATGGCACGTCAGGGAAGAACGCCTTTCGACGTTGCACGCGCAAGCGCCGCTGATTGGACAGGGGCCGTGATAGGAACTGACGCCTTGCAGCGAAGAAGGCCCGTGCCGAAGAAGCGCCTGATCGCGTTTCATCATCTGCTTCGCGGGCAGTTGGGTGATGACGCCTACGTTCGCGCAATTCGCAACCTGACGCAAAAGCATCGCGGGGAAGTGCTGACGGTGGACTTGTATCGCAGAGTGCTTGAGGAGGAGTACGGCGATTCGCTGAAATGGCTGTTTGATGAATGGCTGATTGAAGGCGTGCTGCCGCGCTACGAAATCTCGGACGCGCAGGCGCTGCTCATTGAAAACCGCGACACGCGGGCGTTGGAATACACCACGCAACTAACCATTCACAACAGGGGCACCGGACGTCTGGAGGTGCCGTGGATCCTGATGACGGAGGAGGAGCCGGTGCGCGGAAAAGCGTGGCTGGGCGCGGGGGAAAGCAGGGAACTGCTGATCAAGTCTCTGGATAGACCCATTGCGTTTGAAATTGATTCCAATGGAACAATCCCGCAGATTACACCGACCGGCAGCGGAGACGGAACGGATCATGCTCGTGTCTTTTTCAAGACTGTGCGTGAATTGTGAACCCGATGCTCAGGACCATCGACTATTCCCAGGAAAAGAAGCCCTTCAAAGTGGGGAAACTGCGCATGTTGATCGGGGCGCTTGCGCTTTTTGTCACGCTGGGATGCTGGTGGGCGTTCATCATTGGCGAACTTGGTGCCTATGAAATCGAGAGCGGTTCCATGGAACCGACGATGCTGCTGTATGATCGTGTTCTGGGAAGGCCAATTCCCAGCAGCGGCGTCAAGGTGGGCGACATTGTGGTGATCAATTCGCCCGATGACAATGGACCGGACCTTGTGAAGCGCGTTGTGGCCGAGGAAGGCGACATGGTTGAATTCAGGAACCATCACTTTTTCGTGAATGGAACGGAATCGCCACCACCAGGCCAGACGCAAAGCGTGCATCCCTTCGCACAGGACGATCGTTTCGTGTTGGGAAAGGACGAATACTACCTTCTTGGCGACAACCGACCGCAAAGTCATGACAGCGAGGAGTTCGGTCCCGTTGACCGCGCGAACATAAAGAAGGTTATCTTCTGGCGTTATTGGCCGCCGAACCGCATGGGCCGCATCACCCCCTAAGGAAAGTGGGTCGCGCGTGATCGAAGTTGAAAAACTGACAAAGACGTTTCGCGACCGGCGCAAGGGAACGCTGTACGCCGTGAAGGACGTCACATTTTCCTGCCGTCCCGGCGAGGTCTTCGGACTGCTGGGGCCGAATGGTGCCGGGAAGACGACGGCGCTTCGCATGATTTCCACGGCATTGCA
>JADZDZ010000277.1 GCA_020850785.1 Candidatus Sumerlaeota bacterium
ACGGCGCGAATGAATGATCCGGGTGTAGCCACCGTTGCGGCTGCTGAATCGCGGCGCAATTTCCTTGAACACCTTGTCCACGGCCGTCTTGTGTGCCAGCTTCGAGAAGGCGTTGCGGCGATCGTGCTGCGTTCCCTTCTTCCCAAGCGTCACGATGTTCTCAACGAACGGACGAAGCACCTTCGCCTTCGCCGTCGTCGTCTCGATCCGCTCATGCTCAATCAGGGCCTTCGCAAGGTTGCGAAGCAGCGCCGTGCGTGCTCCCACCTGGCGGCTCAATCGCGAATGATGTTTTCTGTGTCTCACGTTCCTATGCTCGCTGTCTGAATCGCGCGTTACTTGCCATCCCCGGCAGGGACGGGCATTCCGCGGTCGTCGAATTTCATGTTAAAGCCGAGTCCCATTTCCTTCAGGATCGACTTGATTTCGGAGAGTGACTTGCGGCCGAAGTTGCGATACTTCAGCATCTCGCCCTCGGACTTCTGCACCAGATCGCGGATCGTCTTGATCGACGCCGCTTCAAGGCAGTTGAAGGAGCGAACGGAAAGTTCCAGTTCCTCGATCGACTTGTCCAGCAGGCGCTGAATTTCCGGCTCGTCCTTCCCATCCTCGTCCCGTGCCCCGCCGCCGGAAACAGCAGAGGCCTGCTGGTCTTCCGCGCGAATGAACAGGTCCAGATGGTCGCGAAGAATCTTGGAAGCGAAGCTGATTGCCTCCTCCGGGCGAACCGCGCCGTTCGTCGTCACTTCCAGCGTCAGGCGATCATAGTCGGTGCGCTGGCCAACGCGGGCGTTCGTCACCTTGTAGGAAACCTGCTTCACCGGCGAGAACACCGCGTCGATCGGAATGATGCCGATGTCGTCTTCGTCCTCCATCGTGCCGTACACCGCAGGCTGGTAGCCGCGGCCCTGCGCAACAAGCACTTCCATGCGCAGGTGGCCCGTGGAAGAGAGCGTCGCAATCGGCTGCTCCGGGTTCAGGATTTGAACGTGATCGGGCACTTCAAAGTCACCGGCCTTCACAACGCCGGGGCCCTTCTTGTCCAGAAAGATCGTCGCCTTGCCATGAACGCCATCCATCTTGAACACAACCTGCTTGAGGTTCAGGATAACGTCGTTCACGTCTTCCGTGGCGCCGGGGATTCCGCTGAATTCGTGGCGGATGCCCTCGAAGCGCACGCTCGTTGCCGCCGCGCCCTGAATGGACGACAGCAGGATGCGACGGAGCGAATTACCAATCGTGTTGCCGAAGCCCGCTTCAAACGGTTCGGCGCTGAAACGGCCAAACGTGTCGGAAAGCGTGACTTGGTCCGCCTGCAGGCGGTTCGGGCGAATGAGAGGTTTGAGTTCCAACTCCATGGATTCTAGAAACTCCTTGTGGTGCAACGCGCTTGGGACGCGCCGCGTTCATCAAAGGTTGCCGCGATTGCTCGCGGCGACGCCCGCGCGGTTAGCGCGAATACACTTCGACGACCAACTGTTCCTTCACGTCGATGTCATCAAGGTCCTCGCGGGCCGGAACCTGCAGGAACTTGACGCTCGATTCGCCCTGGTTGAATTCAAGGAATGCCTTGCGGCCCCCCTTGCGCTCAAGAAGCGACAGGCCATCAGCGACGAGCTTCATGCCCTTCGCCTTCTCCGACAGCGAAACAACGTCGCCGGGTTTCACCTGATACGACGCGATATTCACCGCCTTGCCATTCACAAACACGTGCTTGTGGCTGACAAGCTGGCGCGCCTGCGCACGCGTGGACGCGAAGCCCGCGCGGTACACAACATTGTCGAGGCGTGATTCAAGGAGTTGAAGAAGCACCGTGCCCGTAACGCCCTTGTAGCGCGTTGCGGTTGCCATGTAGCGGCGGAACTGGCGCTCCAGCACACCGTAAATCCACTTCAGCGTCTGCTTCTCGCGAAGCTGCACGCCGTAGGTGGAAAGTTTGTTGCGGGTCTGGCCATGCTGGCCGGGGGGGAAGTTACGACGCTCCAGCGCAGACTTGCCGTTCGCGTCGCGTTCGCCCTTGAGATGAAGTTTTTTTCCGAGCCGGCGTTCAAGACGGCTGACGGGTCCGATATAACGTGCCAATTGAGTGAATCCTCCTGGGGCTGCGTTACACACGGCGCCGCTTTGGCGGGCGGCAACCATTGTGAGGAAGGGGTGTTACATCTTTGATGAGTCCGATTCGACTACCTGCAGCCGGAAGGGCGCGGATGGCGCTTTCGCGGCCGGGTCCGGGTCCTTTCACCATGACGTCCACACCCGTTACGCCGTGGTCCGAGGCGCCCTTTGCGGCGCGTTCGGCAGCTTGACCCGCTGCGAATGGAGTGGATTTACGCGAGCCCTTGAATCCTGAGGTGCCCGCAGACGCCCAACTGATCGTGTTGCCGGACTTGTCGGCAAACGTCACTATGGTGTTGTTGAAGGTCGCATGGATGTGAACAATCGCGTGCGCGATGTTCTTGCGAACCTTCTTCCTGGCCGGTGCGGCTGCCTTGTTGGCTGCCTGCGCTGGTGCTGCTGCTTTCTTGGCCATGATGGTTTTGCTAAACTCCTTCTTTTAAAGAGAGAAATGCCTTGGCGATGATGAAGCTGAATTAAGCTTCCTTCTTCTTCGCGCCCACGGTCTTGCGGACGCCCTTCTTCGTGCGCGCGTTGGTGCGCGTGCGCTGGCCGCGAACGGGAAGCCCCTTGCGATGGCGGATGCCGCGATAGCAACCGATGTCCATCAGGCGCTTGATGTTCTGGCCGATTTCCCGGCGCAGATCACCCTCGACCTTGAACTTGGCCGCGATGATCTGGGAAATCCGCATGATGTGGTCTTCCGTCAGGTCCTTCGTGCGGATGTTAAAATCAACGCCCGCCTCCTTCAGGATCTGGCGCGAGGTGACCACGCCAATGCCGTAGATGTAGGGAAGCGCGAATTCGACGCGCTTCTCACGGGGTAAATCGATGCCTGCGATTCG
>JADZDZ010000278.1 GCA_020850785.1 Candidatus Sumerlaeota bacterium
CGGCGGCGATTGCCGAATGCCAGATAGACGGGAATGTCGATCTTGTATTCCTTTTCCCCGCCCTCCATCTGCACCGTGATGTGCGCCTTCCCCTGCACAGTCGCCGCCTTGTCGGTGCCGGTGATGTTCGCCACCACCTTCTTCTTCGTCGCATCGTCCTTCACGTCCTCCGACGTCAGCTTTATCGGCAGGTTCTCATCAACCGTCATGGACTTGATGGTGAATGGCTTTCCATTGCGCGACGTCAGTTGAAGCGTGCGGCTCGTTTCCTCGTTCAATTGAAGGCTTCCGTAGATGCGCTGCTGGCTCAACTGCACGGGACCGCGCACGTTGATGCGTGCGTTGACGGGCGCCAGCTTGCTTTCGCCGGAAGTCACGAAATCAACCGACAGGCTGTAATCGCCCGCCGCCAGCTTGTCATCGGTGGTGAGTGTATAGACAAACTCTGTTCCACTCTGGTCGCCTCTGGTGAAGGACTTCTTTTCCTTCAGCACTGCGGACAACTTGCTCGGATCGGAAATCTTCACCTCCTTGATTTCCAGCGGCTCCGCCTTCGCGTTGAAGATCGAAACGTCCCGCGTCGCCTTCTCGCCTTCGCCGATGTCACGGAAATCAATGAAGGCGGGCTCCGCCCACAGCGAATGCGTCACATTCAATTTGAACTTCAATGTGTAGGTGGGACTGTTCGGATCGTCGGTGTGCACGGTGATCGCGCGCGACTGCTCGTTGATCCGCCCATTGGTGTTGAAGTTGACTTTGACTTCCGTGGATGCGCCCGGTTCCAGATCAAACTTCGTCTTGCTGGCGGTTGTGCAGCCGCAGCCCGTTTCGATGTTTGTGACGGCGATTTTCTTGTCGCTGGTGTTCGTGACGGGGAAGGCGATCTCCACCGTCTCGCCCGCCTCATGGCTCCCCGCATCCACCGAAGTCGTTTCAAACTTGAGCGCGGGCGGTCCCTTTACCTCCGCCTTGCTGGCGACGGGGGTTGGCAGCGTGCCATTTATCATGACGCCGCCCGGCGTGCGCATCACCACCGGAAGCCCATTCGCGGAGGTTGGCGGCGGGGTGTTGGGCATGATCGGTGATGGGGCCGGCTGGGCCTGCGCGGAAATCATCGCGCCAGCCACCAGCGCGGTCATGACTATTCTAAAGCGGAGCATCGCATTGCCTTTCAACTCGGTGGATAATTTATCTGGAATAAAGATTCGCCCCAAGGGCCGAAGGTTTGTTTTGTAGCACAATCCCCGCGCCGTGCAGCGTCAAGCCTGACGAGAATCGCGCATTCGGAAGCCGCAGCCCTCAGTCATCGGCCAGCGGCTCCACCCACAACTGGTAGAAGATCATTCCCACGCGACGTTTGTCCTTCGATGCGGCGAAATGCTCGCTCACGGGATAGGTCGAATGATTCATCCGCACCAGCGGCGCCGCGAGCCGATGCGGCACCGCCAGCGGCACCGTCAGGTCAAACACCTCGTCGTACAACGCCGCACGCTGCTGGTCCAACTCCCCATAAAAATCAAACTTCACGTTCGGTTGCTTCTCACCAAGATTCAATCGGCGGCCGCGCAGCCTCAGTGCATATTTTCCTGCGGGAAGCGAATGATCGAGCGGTACAAACACCGTTGGATACAAGCTCCAGCGCCACGATTCGCCCGTCTCCTCGTTCGATTCAATCCCACCCCAGCCGTCATCGTAGCGCAGCCACTGCGGAGTGGCGCACGCGATGGCCGTTGCCGGAAATTCCAGCGGGAACGCCTCCGGCGCATCCTTCGGCGGCGCCGCGTCATGCGTCATCAGCCGTCGCTCGAATCGCGCCGCGGTCTCGCGCCGCTTCTCCCAGTACTCCAAGTCGCGCACCCGCATTCCCAATTCTTTCGCACGCGCAAATTGCTCCCCCGCGTGGCGCGACACTCCGCGCCATTCCATGTATAGGAAGTTCTGCACGAACATACCGCGCCACAGATGCTCGAAGGCGACCTCGCTTCCCGCATGATGCGCGTGAACATACTCCGCCAGTTCAATGGCTTCGCGCATGGCGCGGTGATGATTCGCGACAACGCTATCGAAGTCTTCCGTCTCGCGATCCAGCCGCAGCAACTCCTGCAAGGCGTATCCGTAAAACGGATTCGTGCCCAACGCCGCCACGCAGCGCCTGCGCAACTGACGCGAGCTCTGCCCCGAATCATACTCCTCGCGGAAGCGGTGCATGTCGCGGAACCACGACGGCCCTTGCAGCCGCGCCCGCAGCGCCTTCACCCGCGCCGCGTCGCGCAGGGAGGAAGCCTCCCCGTAGGCGTGCTCCAGCGATTCCACCGGTGGATCCGCCTCGTCGTCCAGCGCGGCAACCCACCGATCCCTCTCCGCGCGATGCGGCGCGGCGTAGCGACGCCAGCTATCCCCCACCAGCGTCGGATAATCCCTCACCAACGTCGCGCTGATCGTCGTCGCATCATCCCAACGACTGCCGGTGATCGCGGATTCCAACTGGTAGACGCGCACAATCGGCAGCGTCGTCCGCTGGGCGTCCGCCACTTCGCGCAGCGCCTTCCTGTCGTCATCGCGAATCGCGGCGGCAGCATTGCAGGTCCATTCCTGATAGTCGTCGGGATCGAACCCCCGCGTCGCGGCAAAGCCTCCCGCGCACCCCGCGAACCACAGTGCCAGCAAGACGGCGGGCACGCGCTGGTTCACGCGAAGCGCACCACGCGTCGCCATGGCCGCGCACCATCCCACCAGGGTAGTCCCAATCAGCAGCAGCAGCATGATCGTCCCCACGCGCCGCGTGCCAACCACGCCGTAGGGCGCGCAGAACAAGTCCGAGGACAGGATCGCATCCCGCGAGTGCGTTGCGAACTGCAGGTAGTCGAAAAGCCGTCCCGCAAAGCCTCCCCAAAAGACCGGGCGCGGCGCCTCATGCGTGAATCGCATCACCAGCAGCAGATTCACCGCCACGCAGCAGGCTATGAAAGCGCCTGCGAATATCCTGCCCGACCGCGTTGCTCGCGCATTCGCAATCGCCGCAGCGGGAATCAGGAAAGCCAACACGCTGACAAAGCGGCGACCGCCGAAACTGCCGCCCGCCCACCAATCCCCCGCCAGCGAATTCACCAGCGCTTCCGCCAACACCAGCACCATGCAGACCGCCACGACCCTGTCACGCCGCAGCACAACGAATCCCGCCGCGAACAGCGCAATCAGCGGATGCGTTGCAATCCATCCATTGAGCGGACTGAACAACACCGCCAGCGGCCGCCACCATTCCGCGACAAAAAACCCCCCCCCTTGGGGAATTACCAGCGGACTTCCGTAAATCCTCATCCACACCACGAACTGCGGCAGCGCCGCGATCACCGCGAAACCAAGCGCCAGTGCAAGGTGGCGGCCGCGCCGTCCCGCAAGGAACCACACCACCACGAATCCCGCGAAGAAGATCGCGTCCTGCCAGCGAAGGAGGAACGCCATCCCCGCCAGCAACCCCGCCATCGCAGCGCACGCGGCGCCGGGCCGTTCGCGAGAACGCAACAGCGACAACAGGAACAGGGCACCGATCCCAAATGATGCCCCGTGCGGCATCGCGGGAGCCACCCAGGTGTAGTAGCAAAGGTTCGTTCCCAGAAAGAGCGCCCCCGTCAGCGCCGCCGCGCAACGCTCCCCCGTGAAGCGCGCCGCAATGCGCTGGCACGCGATCAGGCCCAGCAGCAC
>JADZDZ010000279.1 GCA_020850785.1 Candidatus Sumerlaeota bacterium
ACCCACGAAACACAGGATCGGCCCCGTGCCGCGCCCCGACAGCTTCGCCACCGCAAGGTACTCGATGATCCGCTCCTTGATCTTCTCCAAACCGTAATGATCCTCGTCCAACACCTTCTGCGCGCTGCGCAGGTCGATGCTGTCCTCCGTCGCCTTCATCCACGGAATGTCGATCATCCCCTCAATGTAGGTGCGCGCCACCGTCGCCTCCGGCGAAAGCGGCGCCATCCGCATCAGGCGATTCAACTCCTTCGTCGCCTTCGCCTTCGCCTCCTCCGTCATGCCGGCGTTCTCAATCGCCTGGCGCAACTCATCCAGCTCCGCGTTCTCGTCGCTCCCCGCGCCCACGCCAAGCTCGCGCTCGATCGCCTTCAACTGCTCATTCAGGAAATACTCCCGCTGCGAGCGCCCTATCTGCGACTTCACCTGCGTTACGATCTGATCCTCCAGCTCCAGAATCTGGTTCTCCTTCTCCAGATTCGCATTCAGGAGCATGAACTTCTCCTCCAACGAGGACGACTCCAGAATCTTCTGCTTCTCCGCCGCCCTGATCCCCGAATAATTCGCAACCGCGTGAAGAATCGCCAGCGGATCATCCAGATTCTTGATCGAAAGGAACAACTCCTCCGGCACCTTTTCCGACGTCTTCGCGTACACCTCGAACAGGTTCATCGCCGTGCGTATATACGCCTGCGTGTTCCGCGACTCCAACCCCGTGATGTCCATCCGCACCAGCAGCGCCTGCAACGAATCCTTCCCGTCGATCAGGTCCACCGCCCGCGCCGTGTAAAATCCCTCCACCAGAATCTTCGCCGAACCATCGGGAACCCGAAGCACCTGCAAAATTTCCGCCACGCATCCAACCGAATACAAATCCCCCTTCTCCGGCGTCTCCACCTCCACGTCGCGCTGACAGACAAGGAAGATGCGCTTGTCCAGCCGCAGCGCCGTCTCCACCGCCGCAAGGCTGCTCGCCCGGATCACAAACAGCGGCGTAATTGCGCCGGGAAAAACCACCGTTTCCTTCAACGGCAGCACCGGTAACAGGGCAGATTCGAACGATTCCATTGGATCCCTTCGCGGATCGGGCCCCTTTGGGAACCCGTCGCCAAAATGTAAGGTGAAGCAAAACCCCCGCCGTCATACCCTGTCCAGAAAGAAAATAACGTTTCGCAGCCCCCCGCCTCCCTTTTCCAGCCCCCCAAACGCCGAATCACCCACGGAAGGAATTGCATCGCCCGCCCAAACCCCGCACACTTCACCCCTTATGCAACCAACCGACGACCTGATCGCCCGCCTCCTCGCCGCAGCCCGCTCCGCCCAATCCCACGCCTACGCCCCCTACTCCAAGTTTCGCGTCGGCGCCGCCATCTACACAGACCACGACCACATCATCACCGGCTGCAACGTCGAGAACGCCAGCTACAGCCTCACCAACTGCGCCGAACGCGTCGCCATCGGCCGCATCATCGTCGAACGCGCCGGAACCCCCCTCATCTGCGTCGTCGCCGGCCCCAAGCCCGTCCCCCTCACCCCCTGCGGCGCCTGCCGCCAAGTCATGCTCGAATTCAACAAACAAATGCACATCATCGCCTTCGGCAGCGACGACAGCCGCGCGGACTTCATCCTGCGCGACCTCCTCCCCGCCTCCTTCGACGGCGACGCCCTCACATAACCCAAGTCCACACACCTCCCGAATTTCCTACCATACGTCCTGCACAATCCGTTATACCCCGCCGCGTGAGCGACGCCACCCCTCTGCACCTTCCTGCGGGACTTAACTACGGCTGCATCCAGTGCGGCCTGTCCTGCAAAATGTTCAACGAGGTTTCCGTGGAGGAAGCCAGCCGCCGCCGCATTGAGGAGATCGACTATCGTGCGCTCATGCACCCGGACGCGCGCGAAACGACCTTCCTCGTCAGCAGTCCCTCCGCCCCCGGAAAGGACATTCTCCGGCGCCACTGCGGCACCTGCGTGTTCCAGCAGAACGACGGCCTTTGCGCCATCCACGCCGCCCACGGCTTCCGCCAGAAACCGCAAACCTGCCAGGACTTCCCCTATCGCTATGCGGAAACCCCCGCCGGAGCCTTCGTCGGCCTCAGCTTCGCCTGCACCGCCGTCCTGCAGAACGCCGGCCCCGCCGTCGCCGAACAACGCGACTACCTCGCGGAGAACCGCCCCCGCGCCAACGCCGTGCTCGACCATCGCGGCCCCGTGCGCCTCACCCACCGCCACGAAATCAGTTGGGAAGCCTACGAACTTCTGGAGGAGGACCTGCGCCGGATTCTCCATGCCACCGATGAAGCGCTCGAAATGCGCCTCATCGCCCAAACCGTGTATATCGATCTATACGCAGCCTTCCTTCGCGAAATGCGAAACGATTCCATCGACCGCGCGAACCGCCCCCTTCCCGGAGACTTCGGCAGCACCACGGGCCGCTTCCCTGCGGACAGCGGACCCGCCACCGACGCGAAGGCGCTTCTCGCCACCAGAAAAAAATACGTCGAACGCGACGGCGGTGCCGAACTCTTCCGCATCGCCAAGAAAATGAAGGGGAGCGGCGCCCTCCAGCGCGCCTTCATCGGCCTCATCACCGCATTCCGCCAAAGCCTCGACTACAAGGGAAGGAAACCGGGCCGCCTCGCCACCACGGTGAAGATCATGCGTCACTACATGACCCACGCCCTTAGGCTCGGCCGCGTGTCGCTTGATCCCCTCAAGGAATCGTTCGACTACGAAGCCTTCGCCCGCATTCCCTTCACCCTGGAATCCGGATCGCCGGAGGATCAACTCCTCCTCCGCTTTCTCGACCACACCATTTTTCGCAAGGACCTTCTTGGCGTCGAATCAGTGTGGCTCGGCCAGCGCCTCCTGCTCATGCACGTCGCCCTCATCCGCTGGCACGCCGTCGGAAAGGCCGCCCTGCTGGGCCGCACCCGCGTTGACATTGAATGCCTCCGCGAAGCCATCCGCATCATCGAGCTTCACTACCTCACCCACACAAAAATCGTCACCCTCTTCGACAAGATTCCATCACTCGGAATGATCCTCGACGCCATTGTGCGCAAACCCGCCTTCGCCCCATCCATGGTTGAAAAGAAGGTGTAGCATCCACCTCATTGTATATACACAAAAACCCGCGGCACCCCAACCCATCACCCAATCATTTCCATTACCTGCTTCTTTTGCCGGTCGCTGGTCAGTTCCCGCAGCGCAAACGCCTGCGCCTTGTTCGCCATGTCCTCCAGTGCAATCCCGCCCTCAAGCGCCGCCGTCAGGATTCCCGCCAACTCCTTCTCGTTCCCGTAAACAACCCCGCGGCCATCCCCCAGCAACCAGGCCACATCGCCCACGTCCGTTGCGATCACGGGCGTGCGAACCATCATCGCCTCGATCACCGACAGCGGCATCGCCTCCGACAGGCTTGGCAGCACGAACAAATCCGCCGCCGCCATCAGCTCCGCCACGTCGCTGCGGAAGCCCAGCGCCTCCACGCGCGAAATTTTTCCCGCCACTGCGTCGTCAATGATCGGATCACTCTTCTCCGCATGATGAGGCCCCGCCAGCAGCAATCGCGCGCGCGGAATCTCTTCGCACACCTGCCGCCACGACCGGAGCAAATGATGAACCCCCTTCGGAACACTCACATTTCCCGCGAAGAGAACGATCTTTTCATCACGCGCAAAACCCATCGTCGCGCGCAGTGCATCCTTCTTCTGTGCCAGCGCACTTGGGCCCGCGGGCACTCCGTTCGGCGAAAACTCCCAGCGCCTTCCCTCCGGCGCGCACGGCCCGAACACCTCCATCGCGCGCCGTGACGCGAACAGGCACGAATCCGCCCAGCGCCTGATCAGCATTCGCTTCACCGCAAACGCGCGCGCCGCCGTGGGAATTTCGTGCACATGCACCAACGCACGCACCCCTGCGCGCCGCGCCGCGATCAGTGGCGCCATGTTCACGCTCGTGTTGATGTATGCGACGTCGAACTTTCCCGCGCGGAAGATTTCCCGGTACCGCGACACCACGCCCACGCGATTGAGGATCAACCGTGCCGCATCCACGGCGCCCGCCTCGCTGATGGCGCGCTCCTCCAGTCCCAGCACATGCACCGCGATTCCCGCGCCGCGCAACTCCTCCGCCACGGAGGACTCCGCCGGCAGGATTGCCTCCGCCTCAATCGGCGCGACGCCCCCCACCAACAGCCGCTTCAGCCACAGCGTTGCGCCACTTGGCTGGCTGTGATGAAAGCAAAATGCTACGCGGGGCATTCGGCGTTCGCGGAAACGCGCGTTTCTTCCGTCGTCACCTGTGCCGCCACCGCTCGCTCCACCCCCGTGCACGCCGCGAAGAAGATGCCGAACACCACAAAGGACTGCGGCGTAAGGAACGCATCGCGCACGAAAAGTGAAATCAGCAACTGCGCGAACAACGCCGCGCACATCGCCAGCAGGTTCGAATAACTTGTGTCCTCCAATCGGCGGCTCATGCGATAAGCCCGCACAAACAGCACGAACGACGCGATGAAGAACGCCAGCACCAACAGCGCCCCCACGATGCCATATTCCGTCAGGATTTGCATGTATCCCATGTCGATATACAACTCGCGATTCCGCGGATAGTCATGCAGCAGATACATGTTCCCCTTCGGAATGTATTCCGGCCACAGGTGCTTGTACGCGCCGCTTCCCACGCCGAAGATGCGATGGCTGTGGAACATTTCCCACGCCATGTTCAGTTTGTCGTGCCGCTCGATCAGCGAATAATCCATCATGACGGACTTCGCCTTTGAGAAACGCTCCAGCACCCTTCCGATGAAGAACGGCGCCGCCGCCGCCCCCGCCACGACCATCACCGCCGCCATCTTCCATTTATGCCGCGAGCGCATGAACACCAGCATCACCGCCGTGCAGAACGCGATCACGATCGGTGTTTGGCGATTGAACGTCAGCAATGGCACCACCGCGATCAGCGGCACGCACATCGCAAAAAACACGCGCGAATGCACCATGCGCGCGGAAAACGCCAGATACATCGCGAAGAACAACAGCCACACGCACACACCCGCGAAGATGATCGAGTCCTTCGCGAAACCGCTGATGCGAAAGCTCTCCGTCACGCGCCCGTTCAGGTGGAAATCCTTCCCCGTCACAAACTCCGCATAGCCCGGAACCACCAGCAGCAGCATCCCCAGAACCACGATTCCCCCCAGCAGCGCGTTCATCCAGCGCTGCCTCCAACACAGCGCCGCGATCACCACCGCCAGGAACATGTAGTACGCCTGCTGGATCGGATATTCCGTCTTCTCCGGCTTCAATATCACCGCCGCCACGACCACATAGACGCCAAAGACTATCAGAATATTTTGCGCCAATCGGAAGCGCACCGCACCGCCGTAGCGCAACAGGTCCACGACGAACGCCGCCAGCACCGCCAGCGCCAGACACTGATTCACGGACACGCCGCCCGGCGCGCCGGGAAGCGGCAACGCCTCCCCAAACGCCAGCGCCAAATACAACGGAAGGCACACGCGCGTCCCGCCCAGCCACACCGTCGCGATGCCAACAAGCCCCGCCGCCAGCGCAAGGATCAGCATCGCATTCACCTGCATCATCATCATCATGCCGTAGGCGACCACGGCCACGATGCCCACCATCAACAAAAGCAGCTCCACCCTCACGGGAAGCAGCGAGCGTTTCATCGGCGGTGATTTTTTCTCTGCCAGTTCCATCAGGCTGCCAGCACCCGGCTGAAGAATGCCCCCATCGCTTCGCCATCGCTTCGCGAATGCACGATCAATTGAGGCTGGTGAATTGCAGCCCCTTTAAGCGCAACCGCCGCGATGCTGCAATCGCAGATGACCAGCGTCGTGATCCTTCGCGCGAAGATCATCCGCTCCAGCGCCAGCGACACCACGTTGTGCCTTCCTTTCAAAACCCTGAACGGCTGAAACCACTTATTCCCCGAACCTGCGGGATACCCGAACGCGATCAACTCCTCCCCCTCGCGATACTCCGTCCATGCGCCCGCAAGGCCCTCGCGAAGCTCCACCATTACGCGGTAATCATCCTTCAGCGCCTTCGCCTCCGGCAGCGCGGAAAAATGCTCCGCCACAAAAAGCCATCGCGCGCCCCCCATCACATTCCTCCCTGCGCCGCGTCATCCGATGCGGCATCCGGCGACAAGCCCGCCTGCGGCGCCGGAACCGCCTGATTCCCCGTCGCCGTCGCATACTGCGATTGAAGGAAGCTCGTGATCGCGCGGCACAGATGCGCAGCATACAGCGACGGCGATTCACAGTTGTTTTCGTCCAGCAGTTTCTTCAGGTCCTCCCAGCGTTCCAGCCGCGCGTAGGTCTTCGCCAGCAGGCAGCGGCCCTGCAAATCCATCGGCGGCGCCGGCGCTGCGGCCTTCTTCCGCCGCTCCAGCCAGAACAACGCCTCGTCAAGGTTTCGGAAGTTCGCAAAGGCCGCCACCCCCGCGATCTGGTAGTTGATCGCGTCCTGTTTTCCCAGCGTGATCAACTCCTCGCGCAACCGCACCTTGTCGCGATTCTGCTCGTCCGTTTCCGCCGGAAGGAACAACTGGTACGACTTCACCAACGCCGGCGGAACGCTCGCGCCCACGCCTTGCAGCAGCTTGCGCGCCTCCGCGTAGTCCCGCTGCTCCATCGCAATGTTCACGCGCACCATTTGCAGAAAATCACGCCGTGTCTTGTTCCCTTCCGCGCCCGCCATCTGCTCCTGCACGATCTGCCGCGCCTTCTCCACGTTCCCGTTGCGAATCAACGTGTACGCGTACGTCACCTGATAGTCGGGATTGTTCGGCACCGCCTCCGCGATCTGCTGCATCTTCATCAGCGCATCCTGGTTTTCATCCAGCGACAGCGCATCCATCACACGGCTCAGCACGTTCTGCTCGAAGAACTGCGGATGGAAATGATGCATTGTTCCCAGATACCGCACGATCTCCGAAAAATTCGTGCGGGGATTTTGTTCGCGAATCTGGATCAGGTTCAACATCGCGTAGGCGTCGCCGGGATTCATGCTCACCGCGCGCACGAGGTCCTCAATCCAATGCACCTGATAATCGCGCCGCTTGTCGTCCCCCGCATTCTGCGCCAGAATCCGATAAATCTCCGAACGCCGCAGGTACAGGCCGTTGAAGTATTCCTCCCCCAGCGCCATGTTCAGGTCGTGAATCCCCCCCTGGGCGATCGCGTCCGCCTGCGCGCGTGTCTTCGCCGCCAATTCAAACGCCCCCGCCTTCGCCTGCGCATCCGCCGCCTCGTAGGCATCCGTCGCGCGCAGGAACGCCACGATCCCGTTTGTGCGATTCGCCGGCCCGCTGATCCACAGGTCCCGCCGCGCCATGAACGCATCATTGTAGCCATGCACCAGCGCCTGGTGATTCTGCTCCGGATTCGCCTGAAATTGTGAAAGGTAATTCGTCGCGCGCACCAGCAGCACTTCCGCCGTCTGGAAACGATTCATCCCCGACGCCAGCAGCGCCACCAGCGCCGCCCCCATCGCCGCCGCAATCAACACCCCCGCGCACAGGAACACAACGCGCCCCCCCCGCGTCACCGAGAAGCGCAACATCCGCCCAGACCGCGACGCCTCCGGCTGCTTCGAGGCCAACTCCTCGTCCATCAACGGATGCACCGGAAAATTCCACAACCGGTCCCCCGCGCTCCAGATCGCCATCAGCACCACCAGCGTCAGCGCCAGTGGCGGAATCCGCAGCGGAAAATCCACGAACGCGTGCAGCAGGTACGCCAGCATCGCGCAGAAAATCGCCGCCTGCACCGCGATGTGATGCGGCATCAACGTCCGCTGGTACGCACGCCATCCTCCGTAAATCAGGAACAGTAATCCCGTGATCCCGATCGCAACGCCGATGATTCCCGTTTCAATCAACGTCTGCAGATAATCATTATGCGCCTGGTAACTGCGCCGGTCCGTCGGCGCCAAAATCGACCGGTCATTGTGCAGGAAATACTGCCCCTGCGCCTCCGGATAAACGTACTGGAAGGTTCCCCAACCCGTCCCCACCAGCGGCGAGCGCGGAACCAATTCCGCCAGGGAAACCACAAGGATTCTCAGCCGCGTTTCCGTCAGCAGCCTCTTCGTGCGGAACTCCCCCAACCGCTTCGTCAACGTCACGTCCCGCCGATACAGCGGATTGTAACTCGAAGGAATCAACTGCGTCAGCACCACGAACGCCACCGCCACCGGCAACCATATATACAGCCGCGATTTCCTCAGCAGCACCGACCGCCGATACAGCATGAACACCATCAGCCCGCCGCACACCACGCAGAT
Source organism: Candidatus Sumerlaeota bacterium (assembly GCA_020850785.1). GTDB lineage: Bacteria > Sumerlaeota > Sumerlaeia > SLMS01 > SLMS01 > JADZDZ01. The sequence continues at coordinate 8,322 of JADZDZ010000279.1, forward strand.
CGGCAGCACCGCGCGGCTTTGCGCCAGAATCATCGCCAGCACCATCAGCAGCACGCAGAACAGCAACAGCGACCGGAACAACTGCCGCCGCCGCGGCTGCACCGAAACCATCCACATCAGCGCAATCAGCAGCGGTGCCATCAGGAAGCTGGACACCCCCGTGTTGTGCCCGATGAACGCGCCCAGATTGTTCCGCGTCTCATCCGGCGCCCACTTCGGCCACACCGCCATCAGCGGACCGAATCCCACCTTCTGGAAAATCACCGTCAGCGCATTCACCAACCCCAGAATCACCATCAGTGCGAGAATCTTGTTCACGAAGGGGCGCTCGCGAATGATGTCCTCCGCGATCAGGAAGAAGAACAGCGCAAACGCCACCTGCATCCACGACACGATCGAATGGAAGAAACCCGCGCCACCCAGCGTCGCCAGATACGCCGCCAGCCCCGTCCCCTTCATCGCCAGCGCCTTGCCGCTCAGCACCTGCGCCTCCAGCGGCGCCGTCGGAGGCCAGAACAACAACGACGCCAGCGCGTACATCAGGAACACCGCGATTGTCATCATCGGCACCCAACGATGCGCCCGCGCCTTCGTCTCATTCGGCACATGATCCGGCGTCACGATGAACTCGCGCCCCGTCAATCCCTCCACCACCCGCGTCGCCGCATAACCCAGAATCATCGCCATCCCCAGCACGAACCACGCGCTGAACTTTGATTCCAGCACCGGCCAACTGCTTTGAATGTAGGGCGAAAGCTGATCCTCGAAAAAATACCCAGCGCCCGACCAATACTCCTGCAGGCCCGCAAACCAGTCCCGGATCGACACCAGCGCCGGAACGCCAAGGTTGAAATGGTACATCATCGGCACCGCCACCAGCGTCGCCAGCAGGCACAACTCCGTCCACTTCTTCAGCAGCGCCCCAAGCGTCCACAGCCCATCGTGCTGCGACAAAAGCAGCGCGTCACTCCCCGCATCGAGCTGCCCGCCCCACGGTTTCTTCACTGATGCCGATGTCGCGCTCGTCCGATCCATAAGACGCGAACAGCCTTTGTCTTCGCGCCATCAAAGCCAAGGCGATTGTGATGGTTTTCAAGCGCACTCCGCGCCTCACGGCCGGTCCATCCACTCCTTGCTCCTCTTCTTGAACGAATCCACCGAACGATCCGGCGTGTCCTTTGGCTTCGTCGGCACCGTGAACTTCTTGTTCTTCATCTCGTCCAGAAGGTACTCGATCGCGCGATCCAACTGCGGATCGCGGCCCGCCACTTCATCCTCCGGCGTCAGGTCCACCTCAAAGCTCTTGTCCGGCTCCACACCGTAGTTTTCCAACCCATAGCCCTTTTCCAAATCGACAAAGGCGAATTCGGGCACGCTGATGCCGCTGCCATCCACGAATTTCGTGTGGTTGCGAATGCCAACGATGCCGCCCCAGGTCCGCTTCCCAATCAACGGCCCCAGCTTGAAATGCCGGAAGCTGTCCGGGAAGATGTCGCCGTCCGAACCCGCATACTCATTGATCAGGCACGCCATCGGCCCAACGAACGCGCGCGCGGGATAACGTTCCTCAAAATCAAAATTCCGCGTCACCATCAGCGCGTACAACTGCTCCTTCAGCCGGCGGATGATCAACTGGCTCACGTTCCCACCACCGTTCCAGCGCACGTCCACCACCATCGCCTTGCGTCGCGACTGCGGCATGAACTCGCGGAAGAACGCCGTCAGCCCCGCCGTCCCCATGTCCGGCAGGTACACGTAGCCGATCTCCCCGTTGGATTTGCTTTCCACGTACTCCCGGTTGCGTTTCACCCAATCATATTCCCGCAGCTTCGTTTCATCCCTGAGCAGTCGCACGCGATAAGTCTTGGCCGTCGTCGTCGTCGCATCGTCCGCGATCTTCAGCAACACCTCCTCGCCCGCGAGCCCCCAGAAATGCGACAGCGGATCAACATCCGGCGTCACCTTCCGCCCGTTCACCTCCAGCAACACCGCACCATCGGGAATCCGCAGCGCATCCTTCGTGCTGAACGGCGAAGCGAGGTTCGGCGACCAGCGTTCCCCGCGATAAATTTTCTTCATCACCACCAGCGACGGATTCGTGTTCACGTCGAAATCCACCCCCAGCAGTCCCGTATCCACCGAGCGCCCCGTCGGCCCGTCGCCATTTCCCATCACATACGTGTGGCCGTGGCCCAGTTCGCTGATCAGCGCCCCGATCACGTCCGTCAACTCCGTGCGCGAGGAAAGCCGCTCCAGCAGCGGCTTGTACTGCTCGTACTCCATCGCCCAATCGACCTTCGCCATGTCGCTCGCGTAGAAATAATCACGGTTGTAACGGAACGCCTCCCGCAGGATTTGCCCCCATTCCTTCCGCGGATCGACGAACAGATGGATGCGCCCAAGGCTCGGCGCATCGTCATCATCCGTCCCCCGCGCCGCAGACGTCGCCGCTACGCGATACACGTCACCCACGCGATAGCCGATGTGCTCGCGGTTCCGCGAAATGGAGTAGCTTTCACACTTCGCAGCGAAGACCTCCGCCTTCGGCTTCTCCTTCGTGTATGTATAGACATAGAGCGCCGACTCCTCGTCCTCGCCGGCGAAGAAGAAAACGCGGTCCTTCGCCGCGCTCAGGCCGCTGATCTCCCCCGCGTCGCCGGGGAACTCGATCTGCCGCGCCAGAATCCCGTCGAAGTCGATCTTCGTCTCCGGAACCTTCTTCTCTTCCTTCTTTTCCTTTTCCTTCTTCCCCGCGCTCTTCTGCGGCTTCTTCGCGGTGCCGCTTGTATCCCCGTCGCCGGACTTCGCCGCCTCCCGCTTCAGTGAATCCGTCGTCTTGTCGTCCTCCTTCTTCGGCTGCTCCTTTTTCTTCTTCTTCTCCTCCCGCTCCTTCTTTTCCTTTTCCTCCTTCTCCTTCGCCTTCTTCGCGTCCGCCTCCTCGTAGGAATCCTTCTGGTGGAACGGATTCTCCACGTCCTTCGT
>JADZDZ010000280.1 GCA_020850785.1 Candidatus Sumerlaeota bacterium
GAACAGCGGCGCCGGCAGGATGATTTCCGAGATCAATTCATCCGCGCCCATCACGTTCTTCCGATAGCCCGTGAAGAAATCCTTCAGTTCCACCACGCGCTCGCCGCGCAGACTCGCCAGCTTCAGCTTCGCGTCATAAACCATCAGCGATGGCACCGTGTCCGCCGCCGGCGAGCCGTTGGCGATGTTTCCCGCCGGCGTTCCGCGATTCTGAATCTGAAGCGCCCCCGTCACGCGCGCCGATTCCACAAGAAGCGGATATTTTTCCTTCACCACTGCATGAAAACGAACGTCGGAATATGTTGCCAGCGCACCAATGGACAACGTGCCATCGGCATTCGCGCGCACGTAGCGCCAATCCTTCGCAAGTCCGTGCAGCGACTGGTAATTCTTTCCGGCAAACTTCCCGTCATTCAGCCAGACCAGCACCTCCGTGCCGCCCGCGATGGGCGTCAGGTTGGGCACATCGCGGCGCTGCTGCAGCGCCTCCTCGATGCTGCGCGGGGACAATACCTTGAGTTCGGCGACGTTTGTCTTCACGGGGCCGTTCCATTTGCAGATAGAATTTCCTTCGCGCGTTTCATCGCGGTGAAGATGCGCGTGTAGCCCGTGCAGCGGCACAGGTTCCCTTCGAGCGCCTCCGGCACGCCGCCGGGCGCGCGCTCCGGATGACGCAGGTGATGCACGCCCGCCATGATCATTCCCGGCGTGCAGATGCCGCACTGCGCGCCACCGCTTTCCAGAAACGCCTGCTGCACCGCGTGCAATTCATTCGCGTCCGCCAGGCCCTCGATGGTTTCCACGCGGGCGCCTTCCGCCTGCACTGCGGGGACAAGGCAACTCATCACCAATTCATCATTCAGGATCACCGTGCACGCGCCGCATTCCCCTTCGCCGCAGCCATATTTTGTTCCCACGGCGTCGGCATCATCGCGCAGCGCGTACAGCAGCGGCTGCATCGGATGCGCCTCGATGGTCACGGATTTTCCGTTCAGCGTGAAGGAAATCGACTGTTTCATTTCAACATTTCCTCCGGCATCAGCGGAATGTGTGTGAACCGCGCATTGATGGCATCGTTGATTGCGGAAACAATCGCGGGACCAGGCCCATCCATCGGCAATTCACCGACCCCCTTCGCGCCAAATGCCCCTTCGCTGTAGGGATTCGGCATGAACTCCACCACGATCTTCGCGGCGTCTGCTGCGGTGGGGATCACATAATTCGTCAGATGATGATTTTCCATCAGGCCTTCCTTCAGGACAACATTCTCGCACGTTGACCACCCGATCGCCTGCGCGATACCCCCTTCAACCTGACCGTAGGCGAGCACGGGATTGATGATCGTGCCGATGTCCACCGTGCTTGTCAGCGTATGCACCTTCGGCATCGCGGTCACTGGGTCCACGTCAACTTCCACCACATTCACGGACCAGGAAAAGGCGCCGTATGCGGAGCCTTTGTAGGTGTTGTCATCCCACACGAGGCCGGGCCGCGGAACATATTCCACTTCCTCATAGGCCTCGCCGTGCTCGGCGTAATGGTGCCCTATGTCGGCGCCCGCAAGGCGCTGCTTCATCTTCTCTGCGGCGCGCTGCACGAGGCGGCCAACGATGCTGCATGTGCGCGAGGCAACAGTTGGGCCGCTGTTGGGAACCACTTTCGTTTCCGGGCGCCGGAAGGACACCTTGGCCACGTCTATACCGAGCGCCTCGGCGGCGATCTGCGCGAAGACGGTCTCCGTGCCCTGTCCGATTTCCGTGGAGGAGACACGAACTTCCGCACCGCCATTCCGCGTGGTTGCGATGCCGACGCGGGAAGCCAGATAGACCTCGCCGCTTCCGGTGAAGCCCGTTCCGTGCATGAAGGTGGAAAGGCCGATCCCCTTGCCGCTGCCGCGCTTCCATGCGCCGCGCTTGCGCTTGTAGTCGCTCAACTCCAGAGCCCGATCCATCAGGGCCTCCATGTTGGGCGTTTCCTCCACGATCTGTCCCGTGGGCATTGCGTCGCCGCGATGGATGAAGTTCTTTCGCCGCAGTTCGGCCGGGTCCATGCCAAGGTGATCCGCGAGCGCCGTCATGTGCGCCTCGATCGCGAAGATGCTCTGCGGAGCGCCGAAGCCACGGAACGCGCCATACGGCGGCGAGTTCGTGAAGTAGCACTGCGCGTGCAGTTTCGCCGCAGGCCATTTGTACGGCCCGAATGAGTGGAGAATCCCGCGCGACAGAACCACGGGCGACAACGTCACATAGGCTCCGCCGTCGATGTAGAAGTTGAATTCAATGGCACGCAGCACGCCATCCTTCGTGCAGGCGGTGCGAACCCGCGACAGCGACGGATGCCGCTTCGTCGAAGACGCCATGTCCTCCGCGCGGTCGTAGATCAATCGCACGGGGCGCCGCGCCTTGCGCGCCAGCAACGCCGCGTGAATTGCGACAACGCTGGGGAAATCCTCCTTCCCGCCGAAGCCGCCGCCCGTCGTCATCTGCACCACGTTGACCTGATGATCCTGCAATTTGAACGCGTACTTCAGCGCCTTGTGAACGTAGTAGGGGCACTGGTGCGAGCCATGCACGGTGATGTTGTCGCCGTCCCATTGCGCGATGAAGCCGTTCGTCTCGATATAGACATGCTCCTGCGCGCCGGTGCGGTATTCGCCTTCGAACACCACCTCCGCGTTGGCAAATTCCTTCTGCCAGTCACCCTCTTCGATGTCGTACTGTTTCAGGACCTTCCCCTGACCGATTTCGAAGACGCCGGGTTCCTTCTCGTATTCCACGGTGATCGCGCGAAGCGCCTCCTCCACCAGCCCCGCGTCCTCATGGGCGATCAGGAGGATCGGCTCCTCCTTGTGGAGAACCACGCCGTCGCAAAGCACCGGCTGGTCTGATTCAATCAGCATCACGCGATTGTAGGGAACGTCCCGCGCGTCAACGATGGTGAATTCATTCCAGGGGATGTTGCCGCCGAAGCTGATCGATTTGATCCTTCCGCAGGCGATCTTGCTTCGCAGCGTCTTCCCATACAGCGCACCGGGCGTTTTCACGTCGTCGATGTACTGGGCGCGGCCTGTTACCTTGTCGATTCCCTCCTTGCGAAGGACCGATTTGCCGACAAATTTCAGTTCTTTCTCTGTCGTGATGGACATGAACGGGTGCCTGTATCGTCTCCTTAAACTCTCCACTTCTTGGCAATCGCTTCGATCCGGTCAATCGAAACCAGATTTGGGATTGCGATAGTCGTCGCATCCGCATAATTGCCTCTCTTCACTTTTGCGATGCAGACCACAGCCCCCACCACATTCCGGAAGGAAGCCCGACAACGGGCCGAGGAGGCTTTGGCCCGCTGCGTCACGCTGGCTGGCCACTCCGAATCCACCACGGGGCTCACGCGAACCTACCTGACAAAGCCCATGAAGGCGGTGCATCGCGACGTCGGCGATTGGATGCGCGAAGCGGGCATGGACGTGCGCATTGATGCGGTGGGAAACATCATCGGCCACTATCCCGCAGCGCGCCCCGATGCGCAGACCGTGATGATCGGCTCCCATCTGGACACCGTTCACAATGCCGGCATGTACGACGGAATTGTGGGAGTCATCCTCGGCATCGCCGCAGTGAAACTCCTGAAGGGCATGCGCCTTCCCTTCGCCGTTGATGTCGTCGGTTTTTCTGAGGAGGAGGGCGTGCGCTTCAGCGCCCCCTTCATCGGCAGCACAGCGATCGCGGGAATTTTTGACGATGCGCTTCTCGCGCGAACGGATTCCCAGGGCCGCACTCTCGCGCAGGCGATTGAGGATTTCGGTCTCAATGCGAAGGACATCAGCAAGTGCGCCTACGCGCCGAAGAGCCTCCTCGCGTACCTTGAACCGCACATCGAGCAAGGCCCCGTGCTGGAAGCCGCCAACGAATCGCTGGGCGTGGTCAGCGCCATCGCGGGCCAGACACGCATGATCGTCAATTTCATCGGAGAGGCGGGCCACGCGGGCACGGTGCCGATGCGCTCCCGCAGGGACGCTCTTCCCGCCGCGTGCGAACTGGCGCTCTATGTGGAACGCTACGGCCGCTGCGGCACGGACCTCTTCGCGACCGTCGGGCAACTCAACGTTGAACCCAATGTTTCCAACGTGATTCCGAATCACGTTCGCTTGAGCATGGACATCCGTCATCCCGATGATGAAACGCGCACCACGGCAGTGACGCAGATTCTGATGCACGCGAATTCAATCGCGGAACGACGCCGCGTGGAGTTCCGCATCGACAGCCGCAGCGACCGCTCCGCCGTTGCCATGGATGATGCGCTGAGCGACGTGTTGAAAGCCGCCCTGCGTGCGGAGGACCTGCCGGCATCCCCGCTCGTCAGCGGCGCCGGTCACGACGCAATGATCATGGCGCGCATTGTTCCCACCGCCATGCTGTTCCTTCGTTGCAAGGGGGGCATTAGTCACCACCCGGATGAATCAGTCACCGTTGATGACGTTGCCGACGCCATCCGCGCAACCACCACTTTCCTGAAAACAATTCAACCACCAACCAAAGGATAATCGCATGTCATTCATTGGCATCACACGAAGCTCCATGCAACCGGACCACGCCTTGATCGCGCCCGACAGCCACGTCAAATCGACGCTGCCCGGCTGGACGAAGAGCATGGTGACGATTCTCATCAGCCCACAAATGGGCGCACGTTTCACGCAATACTTTGCGTTGATGGAGAAGGGCGGCACATCCGGTCCCGCGCCGGAGGGGATCACCCGTTTCTTCTACGTCCTCGAAGGCGCCGCCTCCATCACCGTCGGAAAGAAAACCACCGCTTTGACGCCGGGGGCCTACGGCTTCCTGCCGGCGGACACGCCACACGCCATCAAGGCCGGCAAGGAAACGCGGCTGCTGGTTTTTGAAAAACCCTACGACGAAGTTGATGGCGCTGAGCCTCCCCACGTCGTCATTTCCCACGAGAAGAGCGTGAAGGCCACCCCCTTCCTTGGCGACAAGGACGCGTTGCTGAAAATTCTTCTTCCCGAAATTCCCTCCTTTGATTTTGCCATCAACATCTTCCAGTTCCAGCCCGGCGGAACGCTCCCCTTCGTGGAGGTTCATGTGATGGAACATGGAATGCTCTTCCTCGAAGGTCAGGGTGTGTATCGCATGTCTGAGAAGTGGTACGTTGTCGGAAAAGGGGACGTGATCTGGATGGCGCCCTACTGCGCGCAATGGTTCGTCGCCAGCGGCAAGACACCCTCCCGCTACATCTACTACAAGGACATGCACCGCGATCCGTCGGTGATGCTGTAACGATGATCACCGCGATCAACTGCAACGGCGAACGCCTCGGCGCGGAACTGGCCCACCTCGCCACAATCACGGAGGCAACGCCCCCCGCCGTGACGCGCGTTGTGTTTTCCGATGCGGACCTGCGCGCTCGAAACTACTTCAAGGACTTGTGCCGCAAGGCTGGTCTTTCAATTCGCGAGGACGGCATCGGCAACATCTTCGCCCGCTGGCAGGGGAGCGACCCCGAATCCGCAGCCATCGGCACCGGCTCCCACACCGACGCCATCCCCAACGCGGGATTGTATGATGGAGTCGTCGGCGTCCTTGGTGGCTTGGAGGCGATTCGCATCCTTCAGGAAAAGGGATTCAAGCCGCGTCGTTCCATCGAACTGTTGATGTTCGCCACGGAGGAACCCACGCGCTTCGGCGTCGGCTGCCTCGGCAGTCGTGCGCTTGCGGGAACATACAACGAGGAAAAAATCCTGTCGTTGCGCGACGAGGAGGGAAATGGCGCCCGCGACTGCGCAAAGCGCATCGGCCTCAGCGGCGAATTCAACGCACTGATGCTGCCGGAAAATTACTACGGCGCGTTCGTGGAACTGCACATCGAGCAGGGGCCGCTGCTGGAAAAGGTCGGCCTTCCCATCGGCATCGTGACGGCCATCGCCGCGCCCGCTTCATTGCGTGTTACCTTCGAGGGCGAAGGAGGCCACGCCGGCACGGTGCTCATGCCCGATCGCAAGGATGCGCTGCTCGCCGGCGCGGAACTGGCACTGGCCGTTGATGAAATCAGCCGCGCGACAGGCAGCGCCGACACTGTTGGCACAACGGGGATGCTTCAGGTCTTCCCTGGCGCAATCAACAGCATCCCCAGCCGCTGTACGCTCGGCATCGACATTCGCGACACACAGCTTGAAACGCGTGATCTCGCGGTTGCCGGTGTGAAGTTGACGGCCCAGGAAATCGCCGCGCGCCGCAACCTTCCCATCACCATCGAAACCATCAACAGCGATCTCCCCGCAACGTGTGATGCGCGCATCATCGCCGCGGCGGAACGCGCCTGTGAAACGCTGAAACTGAAGCCGCTGAAGATGGTCAGCCGCGCCTACCACGATTCACTTTTCATGGCGCGACTCTTCCCCACCTGCATGATTTTCATCCCATCGCGCGGCGGCGTCAGTCATCGCCCCGATGAATACAGTTCGCCGGAACAAATCGCGCGGAGCGTCGAGGTGCTCGCGCTGACACTCGCACAATTGGCGGAGTAATGGAACAGCTCCTTCGCAGCACGCGCATTGTCACGCCCACCGGCATCGTCGATGGCGCGATTCACATTTCCGGGGATCGTATCACGGCGGTGAGTGCGGCTGCGGACATTCCCACCGGCATCCCCGCACAGGATTTTGGAAACCTTGCGATCCTGCCGGGACTGGTTGATCCCCACGTGCATATCAACGAACCGGGACGCAGCGACTGGGAAGGGTTTCAGACCGCCACGCGCGCCGCCGCCGCCGGTGGCATCACCGCATTGATTGACATGCCGCTGAATTCGTCGCCGGTGACGACAACGCTGGAGGCGCTGCGCGAGAAGCATGCGGCGGCGGCAGGCAAACTCACAGTCGATGTGGGATTTCACGGCGGCCTGATTCCCGGAAATTTTCCGCAACTCGGCGCGCTGGCGGACGCCGGCGTGTTTGGCATCAAGGCGTTTCTGGTGCATTCCGGCATTGATGAATTCCCCAACGCCACGGAATCGGACCTGCGCGCGGCCATGCCGATTCTACAACAACGCAACCTGCCACTGCTCGTTCACGCGGAACTGGACGAGGCGTCGCCACCGCCGCACGATGGTCGCAGCGACCACGCGGCCTGGAGTGCATCGCGCCCCCAGTCGATGGAAGTGCGCGCCATCGAAATGCTGCTGGCGCGCCATCGCGAGGCACCCTGTCCGCTGCAC
>JADZDZ010000281.1 GCA_020850785.1 Candidatus Sumerlaeota bacterium
CATCGCGACACCGACGATGAATAGAAAGAACGGGAAAATGAAATCGGTCGGCGTCCAACCGTCCCAACTCGCATGCTCCAAGGGGCTGAACATCTTCCCCCAATCGCCGGGATTGTTGACCATCACCATGGCGGCGATGGTCAACCCACGAAAGAGGTCCAACGAGACAAGGCGTTCAGCCTTCTCCCCCGCAGGGGGAAACTGCGCGGTGCTCATCGGCACGCGCTCCTTTATTTTGGATTCATCTGCTTCAGGAATTCATCGGCTTCCTGAATTGAACGTTCCATGTCCTTGATGAGAAGGTCAACGTCCCCCTCGATGGAGGCGAGCGTCCCTTCCAGCGAAGCCACAGCGCGCGCGTTGAGGTTGTGCTTCAGGAAGAGCACCTGATCCCGGAAGGCATCCAGAACAGGATCCATTTTCCGCTCCACGTTGCGCATGGCGGCAATCATCTTGTTGTAGCGCTGGCGTGTCTCCCGCAGTTCGCGGGCGCTGGCATTGCGCAGGTCGGCTCGCTTGTACTGATTCAACTCCCGCTCCCATTCGCGGAACAGCTCCTCACCGACATCCTCGATGGAGTTGATCTTCTCCCGCACCGCATTCGCACGCTGCTCGCAATCCTCGAACTCCGCGTTCATCTTGCGATACTGCTTTTCCAGATTGCCGCCATCGTAGTTCACCAGCGCCTGAAACTTGTCGAAGGCGGACATGAACTCCTCCTTCGCTTCCTCCTGCTCCTTGCGGGCATCCTTCACGCGCGACTTCAGGATGTCGCGCTTGTGCGTGCCCACCAGCGATTCAACAGTGTCGTAGTAGATTCGGGAACCACCGGTGAAAAGAACTGCGAGGCCGACAACCAATAGCAACGAGCGCAAACGCATGATGTTATCCTGTTGGGAATGAATGTGCTTCCCTCACGACCGAAGGAAGCGCAACGATCTTTGCAACAGTCCCGCCCTCAATAGATTGTAAAACTGGTCTGCGCGTTTGGGGTTGGCGAAGCAGTGGGCGATGGCGTCAGCGAGGCCGTTGGCGAGGGGGATGCCGTCGCGGTCGCGGTGGGCGAAGGCGACATGGTGGGTGAGGCCGTCGGCGTTGGCGGCACCGTATATGGCACCAGCAGAATCTCAAACGGCAGGTTCATGGCGCCCGCAGGAATGAATTCCAGCAGCAGCGTTTCGCTCGCTGTCGTCAGCGTCATCAGCGACACAACCCCGCCGTGGGAACTGTCGGGCACGGACGTCGTCCCCGATGGAACAAGACCTCCCATCGTGGCTCCGCTCCCTTCCGGGAAGGTGGTGCGGAAGTATCCTCCATAGACTCCTCCGCGCGGGTTGAGCAGCAGCGCCAATCGCCGGTTGTCATCACTGCGCAAATTGACGCGCACCTTGTACGTCACAGCGAAATTCCCCCGCAGCGTCGTGGCGGTTCCGCTCTCAGCATCCGTGCCACTCAAAGGCGGATCGGACGCGCTGACGGAGGCGGCATCCGCGAAGCGCAGGCGCTTGATGCCATCAGAAGTCTTGTACGTGTAGGGGGTGGTGTTTTCCCGCGCATTGTGGGGAAACGTGCCCTGGCGCAGGAAAGCATCGTTTGGCGACTGCACCATGGCAGGCAGCGCCACCAGCGTGTCCGTGCCGACGGGAACCGCGACTGATGTCACCAGAAGCGGCGCACTGAAGGTAACGTCGTAGGTGACGTTCACCAACTGGTTGTTGGTGATCACCTGCGAATCGAGCGCAGCGTCCAGCAGCACGCTTCCGCCGGGGGAAATCTGCCTCACGATGGACAGAGGCGCGTTCTCATAATACTGGCGAACGCCTTCGCGCCCGATGCCGGAATAATTTCCCGACGGCGCTGGAAACGATTTGCGAGTGATGGTCGCGGTTGCCGCAGTCGTGCCGTTGTTCGTCAGAGCGGCGGAAATGCGCAGGTTGTTTCCCGCGCCAAGGCCGTTCACATGATAGAGGTAAATGCGATTGTTCCCGGCGGGAAGCGTGTCCTCATACAGCTTGCCGATGCTGGGCACCGTTTCCGGGCAATCGCTGTAGAACAACCCATCGCCCGCATCGGGAATTCGCGTCGCGAAGTTGTTCAGCAAATGTGTATTTGAAACAGAAGAAAAACCGAGATCAACGATGCTGCCGACAGTGGCCGTTTGCAACGCCGTATTCAGCGCGGGAGGAGTGGCCATCTGCGCAAACAAAAAAGTGGGAACGGTGACGAGCAAAGAGGAAAAGGTGAGGCAGCGAAGCATGAAGAGAAAACGAAACCTTGCAGGTGACTGGTGAAATTCATCGTATCAGCCTTGCGGCTTCACAACGGTTTTCGTGAAATGCGATTCATATTCCCTCCACATGGAGCACATCATGACCACCACACGACGAATCCTCCTCCTCCTCTGCCTCCTCATCGTCGGATCGCTTCTGTTGCCTGCAACGAGCGCGTTCGCGGAGAACCCATCAGACTTTGCGCTGACTGCTATCACCGGCCCCCAAAAGGGTAAGGAGTTCAAGCTATCGCAGGCGAAAGGGCACTACGTTGCCTTGCACTTTCTGCTGAAGACGGAATGCCCCTACTGCATCAAACATACTCGCACCTATCTGGAAAACGCGGACCGGGTTGCCGGAGTCGATCACATCTTCATCAAGCCCGACGGCGAGGAGGAAATCGCGCAATGGGCGGGAAAGCTTGATCCGAAATCACTCCCAACAGTTTATCGCGACGCTGATGCAAAACTGGCCGATCAGTTTGCAATTCCGAATGGCTATTCGTTTCACAAGCAGACGGTGCATTTCCCCGCGCTCGTGCTTCTGGATCCAAATGGCAGGGAGGTGTTCCGCTACGTTGGCAAGTCGAACACGGACCGTTACTCCTTTGACGATTTCGCGGCGAAGATGGAGGAACTGACGGGCAAGGATGCGGTGAACTGCAACGTGGATGCGAACAAATTGGCGATCAAGGGTTACGATCCCGTTGCCTATCAAGCTTCAAACTCCGCGACGAAAGGCGATCCCAAGATTGAATCCAGCTATCGCGGCGCGAAGTATCACTTCGCCTCGGAAGCAAATCGTACGCTCTTCGCAAAGAATCCGGAAAAATACGTTCCCGCCTATGGCGGATTCTGCGCCGCAGGCGTTGGCCACGGCGTGCGAAAGGACGTTGATCCGACAAACTTCAAGGTGACGGACGGGCGCACGTTCCTTTTCTACAAGGGTGCGGAAGGGGATGGAAAAGAATATTGGCTGAAGGACGAGGCGGCGGAAACGAAGAAGGCGGACGCCGAATGGACCACAAAGAACGCGAAGTGAGCGCGCCATGTCGCGCCGCGCAATTGCCGAACTGACGCGCCTCGCAGAGGATGAGGCACGCGCGAAGAACTGGAAGCGCTGGGGGCCGTACCTTTCCGAGCGCCAGTGGGGCACCGTGCGCGAGGACTACTCGCGCGATGGAAATTGCTGGACCTACTTTCCCCACGATCAGGCACGCAGTCGCGCCTATCGTTGGGGAGAGGATGGGCTACTGGGAATTTGCGACCGACTGTGCCGTCTCTGCTTCTCCGTCGCGCTTTGGAATGGGAAGGACCCCATCCTGAAGGAGAGGCTGTTCGGACTCGGAAATCAGGAAGGAAATCACGGCGAGGACGTAAAGGAGTGCTATTACTATTTGGATTCAACGCCCACGCATTCATACATGCGGGCGCTTTACAAATATCCACAGCGGGAATTCCCCTATTGGCCGCTAGTTCAGGAGAACCACCGCAGGCAACGCAGTGACCCGGAATTTGAACTGACAGACACGGGAATCTTTGACGACGGGCGCTACTTCGATGTGTTCGCAGAGTATGCCAAGGCCGATGATGAGGACCTGCTGATTCGCCTCACCATTGTCAATCACGGCCCTGAGAGTGCGGAAATTCATGTTCTTCCCACCTGCTGGTTTCGCAACACCTGGTCGTGGGGATGCACGCACGAAGGCTGCACGCTAAAGCCTCGCATGGAAGTTGACAATGGTCTCGTCATTAAAACAACGCACGAGACGCTTGGCAGGCATTGTTTCGCATTTGATGAATGCAACGGCTCTGATCCTGAATTGCTATTTACTGATAATCACACGAATTTTAAGCGCCTCTACGGTGTGGACAATGAGACGCAATTCGTGAAGGATGCCTTCCACGATTACGTGATTCACGGAAACAAGGATGCTGTGAATCCGAAACAGCGCGGCAGCAAGGTGGCTGCGCACTATCGCTGCTCCATTCCCGCAGGGTCTTCTGTGACGCTCCGCTGCCGCCTTTCTAGCGCCGATCAAAGGCCCAAAACGTTCTTCAGCTCGGAATTTGATCGCATCTTTGAATTGCGAAAAAAGGAGGCCGACGAATTCTATGGGGATATCACTCCCAAGAGGGCCACAGCTGACCAACGCGACGTGGCACGTCAGGCCTATGCGGGGCTTCTATGGTCCAAACAGTTCTATCACTATATCGTAAAGGATTGGTTGCAGGGCGATCCCGATGCGCCGACGCCGCCCGTTGAGCGGCTTGGTGGCCGTAATAGCGAATGGCAGCACCTCTACAGCCGCGACGTCATTTCGATGCCTGACAAATGGGAATATCCGTGGTTTGCCGCGTGGGATTTGGCGTTCCATATGGTGCCGTTTGCAGAAATTGACCCGCATTTTGCCAAGCATCAATTGGAACTGCTGCTGCGCGAATGGTACATGCATCCCAATGGACAATTACCTGCCTACGAATTTGCCTTCGGCGATGTGAATCCGCCGGTACACGCCTGGGCCGTGTGGCGTGTGTACAAAATTTCAGCCCCGCGCGGCAAACGTGACATTGCATTTCTGGAACGGTGCTTCCACAAACTCTTGATGAATTTCACCTGGTGGGTGAATCGAAAGGAC
>JADZDZ010000282.1 GCA_020850785.1 Candidatus Sumerlaeota bacterium
GTGCAGACGGAGGATTTTGAGGGGGAAACCATCAGGTTCGCCGCCTCCGGTCCCGGCGCCCCCAGCACGATGTCGAACCTGCAGCCGGGATACGCGTTCACCTCCGACGACTATTTCATCTTCGCGCTGAAGAAGGACACCATCAAGGGGCTCATCTCCGCGTCGAAGGGATCCAAGGGAATCGCCGACGCCCCGTTGATGAAGGATGTGAATTCCCAACTTGGCGGAAGCCATAACGACTTGATCCTGATCGATGGCGTCGCAGTTTATGACATCCTTTCGAAGCAGAAGGAGAGCACGGCCGGTTTCGGTGGTGCAGGAGTTAATGCGTCGTTTGAAAAACTGCTGAAGTATCTGGGAACAATTCGTTCCTTCTCCGCCGCCACGACCTACAGCGCCGCCGGGGAGAAGCAGGAAATCGTGCTTCTGTTCTAGGCCGACGTGGTTTCCTCAGCCGCGTTTTCAATCCAACTGGTCGCCGTTCCCATTTTTCAGGCCGCGCTCGTGATGCTCACGGGTGCGGCCGTTTCCACTCATTTTCCCACAGTCGATGCGAAGCGCTGGGAGGACATGCGCACCCTTGATCGCATCTTCTCGCTGAACTTCTACTTCACGCTGGGTTGCGCCGTGCTCTGCTTTCTTTTTTCGGTGGCGGGCCACGCGAAGCTCGACGCGCCGACGCTCACGTTGATCGCGGCAATCCCCGCATTTTCCGCGCTGTTTCATGCGCGGCGTGCATGGATCGTCTGGCCGCGCCCCGAAATTCCGCCGGGAATTCCCGCGCGCCTCGTGCTCGTCGCCCTCGCGGTGATGATGCTGCTAAATGCGCTGGGAACACTGTCACCGGAGGTGCGCTTCGACCCCTTGGCGTATCACCTTCAAGTGCCGCAGCTGTGGCTCAACACGGGCCGCATGGTTGAGGTGCCCGAAAACGGCCACTCCTACTTCCCCTATGGCTTCGAAATGCTTTATGCGTGGTCCCTGTCGCTGGGCAGCGATTCCGCCGCAAAGGCCATGCACTTCGCCGCCGGCGTTTCCGGCGCGCTCTGGTGTGCCCGCATCGGGCGCCGTGTTGGCGCGTCGCCGCTTTATGCCGCGGCGCTCTACTACTTCATCCACTCCATCAGCTATCTTTCCACGACGACGTACATTGACCTCGCGACGGGCATGTATGCGCTGGCCGCCATTGCGATTCTCGTGGAATCGTTCCGTGCGTCGCTCCTTCGCACCACGATCCTCACGGGAATTTTCACTGGCGCGGCGATGACCACGAAGTACACCGCGTGGCCGCTGGTTGGCGTCCCCGTTGGGCTTGCGGTGGTTGTGCTCGGCAGGCGGCGTCCCGCGCGTGTTGTTGCCTTCGCGATGGCCGCGCTGATTCCCCTGCTGCCGTGGATTGCGCGCAATGTTGCCTACGTCGGCAATCCCGTTGCGCCATTGATGGTCAGGTTCTTCGGTCCGCAGAGCGCCATCGACACCGGCCTCGCGGGATCATTTGACGCGTTCGCCGGAAAGCAAACCGGCGCTGTGGATTTGCTCCTCGCGCCAGTTCTCTACGCGCGCCATCTCCTGTTGCAGAAGTACGTGCTGAGCCTGCTGGGCATTGGCGCCGGGGTGCTTCTCATGATTGCGCAGAAAAAGTCCCCTCATGAATTTTCGCGCGAACTGCGATTTCTCCTCATGCTCCTCGTCGGCAGCTTCCTCGCAGAGGCGCTCTTCACGCGCGGTCATCCCGATGGACGCTACGGCCTTGCGTCCATGGGCATTGGCGCCGTGTTGATCGCTGTTCTTTGCGCCCGCATGAACGTGTTCACAGCAAGGCAAGGCGCATGCGTGGCGGCGCCGCTTCTCTGCCTCGCCCTCTTCGGCAGCGCCCTGCGCGATCGCTCGCTGTTTCAGGAATCACTGAAGGAATCCTGGTATCCGATTCTTTCCGAAGGAGCGCGCGGGGATTACCGTGCCAGCCACAATGTGCAGCCCGCGAACTTTGCCGATCTGGAGCAACTCCTGCTCCGCGAACACGCAGGCCGCGTGCTCGGCATCAACTATCCATCAACCCATCGCTACTGGGTGTGGATTCAGGGGATGCGCAACGATCCCGTCGCCGGCGCGGGTGGCGCACAGGCGACTGCGGAAGGGATTCACGAATCGCTCGTGAAACTGGGGTTCACGCACATTGTAAACAAAACAAATCCCGGCTTCGATGAAGCCGGGTGGTTGGAATTCCTGAATGTCTATACAATGCCCGTGGAGGCGGGCGGCGCCGATGTTCGCGCCATCAAGCGGCTTACAAGCCCAAGCCCTTGATGTGCTCCTTCACTTCGCGCTTCAGGTCGTTGTCCTCGATCGTGTCATGAAAGTTCTGCCATGTGGACTTCGCCTGCGGCAGCAGGTTCGCGCGCTCGTAGCAAACCGCCAGATTGTAGATCGCATCGCTCAGCTTCGGATCCAATTCAATCGCGCGGCGGAAATAATTGATCGCCTCGTCCCAGTTCTCTTCCTCGCCGTGCACAAAGCCCAGATTGTAGTAATCCGCGGCATTCGTGATGTCGTTGCCCATTTCCTTCAGCGCCAACACCTTTTCCGATGGGCTGAGCGAATGGATCAGCGTCATGCCGTAGCGATCCTGCGCGACCTCCGTGTCCAACCGCAGCGTTTCGCGATAGCGGGCCATTTCGCGTTCGTAGAGATCCTGTCGTTTGACCATGTACGGCAATCTACCTGAATGAGGAATTTCATGCCCCGCATCAGCGGGGTGGGGTTTGTACGGGGTTCGGCGTCCGCCTGTCGAGGGCAAACCACCGCAGCCTCCGGCCCACCACTCACGGCGGGACCACGGAATGGCCCGCTGTAAACACCATTTACATCATTGAAAATGCGACAGATACACGCGCCCACTGCGCAACGAAGTTCCCTCTTTGCGGGTAATTTCTTACCCCGATTTCAGTTTCATCCCCGATCGTAAAACGCTGTTTGGCTCAATCCAAACACTTTACCGGGATTCGGTTAGGGGAGGCGGTCGCGGCATGGCGATTGCCATACTTAACCACCAAGTGGACCCCACAAACACACCTCTCGTCGTGTTTCGACCCCACTTGGCCCGCCGGATCGCTTCCGGCGGGCCTTTCCTTTTTCGGTGAACCCTTAGGATTTCATGTCGGACTCCACACAACCGCAACCATTTGACGCTTCCAATTTGAAGACTTAGCGCTCCGTAGCCGTGGGAACTTTCTGTTTTTTCACATGCGTCTTGAATAGCACTGTGATTACCGGAGAAACTGCATGGTTCGACAAACTTGGGGGCCAGTAACGCCATGTTCTCTTTTGGGAAGACGTCACCAAACGCACGCAGCAGCAGCCAGACTGGAATAGTCTACCTTCGCATCCCGGAAAGTGAAAACCCCGTTGGCTTTGATTGCTATGTCACGCGCATCACGCCCACGGGAATCCGCCTCGCGCTCAACACGACTGTCCTCGCAAGCGTTTCGCAGATTTACGCCATGAATCGCGCCGTGGAGATCGCGCTGCGCCTGCCCGGTACGCGCGGCATGGTGAAGGCCCATGGTGCGCTCGTGTGCCTCGCCCTCAATTTCATCAGGTCCCACGCCCCCATCGTCCTTGATCTGGAGTTTGTGGACCTCTCCGAGGAGGAGGAACGCGAGTTGCGCGATTCCAACCCCGGCCTCGTCGTGGCCTGAAGTCGCAGGAATAAATGCTGGACCCCATGTGCGCCGTGGGGGAGATGATTCCGTGAAGTGTTCACTTTTCACGGAAGAATCATCATGCGAAAAATCCTGCTGATGTTGCTGCTGACGTTCATGGCTGGCAGCGCCACCGCCGCCCTTAAGACAGAAACCGTCATCTACAAGGATGGCGACGTCACGTTGGAGGGGTTTGTTGCCTACAACGATGCCGCCGCTCCCAAAAGCCAGGCGGGCATCCTGATCGTTCATCAATGGAAGGGCCTTACGGAATACGAAAAGGGCCGCGCCGTGGAACTGGCGAAAATGGGCTACGTGGCCTTTGCCTGCGACATCTATGGGCAGGGGATTCGCCCGGAGCCGCCGGAGGCCACAGGCAAGGAATCCAGCAAGTACAAGTCGAACCGGCCGCTGTTCCGCCAGCGTCTGAACGCCGGCCTTGAGGAGTTGAAGAAGCAGGCCTCGGTTGATCCGACGCGCCTCGGCGCCATCGGCTATTGTTTCGGTGGCACCGGAGTGCTGGAGCTTGCCCGGTCCGGCGCAGACATCAAGGCGGGCGTCAGCTTCCATGGTGGCCTCGATTCCCCCACGCCGGCCGATGGGAAGAACATCAAGGCGAAGCTCCTCATTTGCCACGGCGCCGACGACCCCTTCGTGAAGAAGGAGGATGTGGAGGCATTCCAGCAGGAACTGCGCGATGCGAAGGTGGACTGGCAGATGGTCTACTACGGCAACGCCGTGCATTCCTTCACGGAAAAGGGCGCCGATGGAAAAATTCCCGGCGCGAAATACAACAAGGAAGCGGACGAACGTTCCTGGCAGGCGATGAAAACCTTCTTCGAGGAAACCCTCGGACGTCCCGCAGCGAAGAAGGGCGCAACGCCCCCCGGCGTGGTTTCCTATCCCGGCGAAGCCTTCAACTGATCGCGCAGAAAAAACCAGCAGCACAACCTCCCAAGGAAAGAATCAATGGCTTCGAAAGCCCCGTTCCCCATCGTGAATGGACAGTACAAGATGAAGGCCGAGCCGATCGTCCGGATCGGAATCGTGCTGGCGCAGGATGCAAAGCGTGAAATGCAGTTCTCCGTTCCCTCGGACGGCTATCGCGTTGGCACGGAGAACGGCGGCGACGCCCCCTTGGAAAAGGGAACTGTCTATACAGTCCGCGCCCTTGGCGATGGCGTCGCGCTAAGCCCCGATGCCATCGGCGGCGTGCACGCCTCGCTGCGCGTTGCTCCTCCCGCAGGCTCAAGGCCCACGAAAGCCGGTGATGGAATCCACGTCAGGAAAATCGTCGCCGGCCGCGGCTTTCACTGGCAGAAGCTCATCGATCAAACGCTCAGCGACGTCCTCGAATTTTTCTCCCAGGATGACGCCATCGTGATGGTGAATGAAATCCCCATCGAAAACTACCTGACGGGCGTGATCACCGGCGAAATGAGCGGGGAATGCCCCATTGAATTCATGAAGGCGCAGGCCATTGCCGCGCGCAGTTGGCTCCTCGGCCAGCCCGTCGCCCCGCACCCCGGCCAGCCGTACCTGTGGTGCAACGACGACTGCTGCCAGCGCTATCAGGGCACGGAAGGTTGGTCGCAGCGCGCCGTGGACGCCATCGCCCAGTGCCGCGGCGAAGTGCTGATCACCGAATCGAACAAGTATTGCGACGCGCGCTACAGCAAGAGCACCGGCACCGTTTCTGAGGATGCGGAAAACGTTTGGGCCGTTCCCATCGAAGGCCTTGTTGCGCGCCTTGATGCACCGAAGGGTTCCCACGCGGAGAAGTTCTTTCCCGTCACGGAGGAAAACCTTCGCGAGTACATTCTCGGCGATTGGACGAAGCACAGCGATGCCTACTGCAGCCCCACCGTCGTCCCGGAGGAAACGATCAAAAAGTACCTTGGACGCGTGGATGAAACGGGCCAGTATTTCCGCTGGCAGAAGAAGCTCACGCAGGCCGACCTGCGGGAATCACTCACCACGCGCGGCGGCCTCACTGACCTTGCCAGCGTCAATGCGCTCCGCCCCGGCGCGCGCGGCCGCAGCGGTCGCCTTCGCGAGCTGGACGTTGTCTATACAACGAAGGACGGCGGGACGAAGACCCACAAGTTCACCAGCGAGTACAATATACGCGCCGCGCTCTCCACGAAGTTCCTCTTCAGTAGCTGCATCCTCATTGATTCCGACGTCGCCCCCGACGGCACGCTGAGGCACGTCACGTTGAACGGCGCAGGCTGGGGGCACGGCGCCGGGCTCTGCCAGATTGGTGGCCTTGGTCGCGCGTTGAAGGGGCAGCGCTACGACGAAATTCTGCTCCACTACTACAGCAACGTCCGGCTGGAGCGGATTTATTCATAGGCAGCGAAGCACGGTGCCATCGCGGTGGTCATTTCACGGGAGCGACGTTCGCGACAGGACGTCGCTCCCGCCCACGCCGTCTTAATCCAACTCGCTGACCTTCATCACCAACCAGCGGTCCCCTTTTTTCTCCACGTCAAAGGCCAGCGTCTTTTCGGCGGTCACGATCTTGTAATTCGCTTCCACGTATTTGTCGCCGGGGAAAACGGTCATGCTCCAGGTGCCCGGCGATCCGCTGATGGCGCCGGTGAAGGTGTAGGAGTCCGCAGTTTTCTCCGCAGTGCGGAAATACATTCCCACCGCGAAGGGAAGAAACGCCTGATCGATGACGGCGAGCGCGATGTCGCGCCCCTCGGCGAAATCGGCGCTGTCAAATTTCGCGCGAATCGGCGGATCGACATAGGAGAATTTTTCCCGATCACGCGCGGGGATGGGTGCTCCGAGGTTGTTCAGTGCCACGCGGGCCTCATCGCCCCAGGGGTGTTTCTCATCGAGCGCCACGGACGTCAGCAGATCAACCGCACCCGCAATCTTCCTCTCCACGACGGCGGCGATTTCATCCGGCGCTGGCTCCATGTAGA
>JADZDZ010000283.1 GCA_020850785.1 Candidatus Sumerlaeota bacterium
GAATTGTACAGGTTGATGATCTCGACGATTGTCTGTTCGCCTTCGCCAACCACGCCAACGTCGTAAACATCGGGAAGCGTATGCGGTAGGCTCGTGATGTGCATGCCGCCGCCGATCACCGGCTTCCCCAGCGCCTCCTTCGCCATCCGCGCAAGATCCGTCGCGTGTTGAAAATTTTCCGTCGTGGAGGAAACCGCGATGATATCGGGCTTGGAGTCGATCAACTCCTCAGCGGTGTGGTGAAAGCTCGTTTCGACGAACCAGCATTTTTGCTTCAGATAGGCCGACAGGTAGCCAATGCCGAGTGGCGGCAGGCTCACTTGATAGGGGCTGCGCGGGTCGTAGGCGGTTATGAACGCAACATGCATTGGCGGTGATCTTGGGAAGGCGCTTTGGTAAGTCCGGAAAAATCAGCGGTCGGAAAACACATCCAGCCGTACGATGACTGTCCCGCAGGGGAGTGGGCCAAGTCAAGGGCGGAAGGCTGTGCAAAGGCTCCGGCCGGGCACCTTCGGCGGCACCGGTTACTTGCGGCGGGTCTTCCCTTTTTCGAACACGATCACATCCTCGATGATCTTTTCGATGTCGCGCCGGGGTTTGTAGCCGATGGCCTTGTTGATCTTCGTCAGGTCGGGCACGCGGCGCTGCATGTCCTCGAAGTCGCCGTCGTAGGCCTTTTCAAAGGGGATGAAATTCAATTTGGATTTGCTGCGGGTCTTCCTGAGGATCAGCTGCGCCAGATCGCGGATGGAAATTTCTCCCGTGCCGCCAAGATTGTAGACGGCACCGTAGGTCCGCTGATCGGCCAGCAGTCCCGCAAGGCCCTCCACCGCATCCGTCACGTGGCAGAACGTGCGCGTCTGCGAACCGTCGCCGTAAATCGTCAGTGGTTTGCCCGCGAGCGCCTGGCTCGTCAGGCGGGGAATCACCATGCCATACATTCCCGTCTGTCGCGGTCCCACCGTGTTGAACAATCGTGCGATCACCACCGGCATTTTGTTTTCGCGCCAGTGGGCGAGCGCCAAAAATTCGTCCATCAGTTTTGAGCACGCGTAGGCCCAACGCGGGCGGCGTGACGCACCCAGCACAAGGTCGTCATCCTCGCGGAAGGGAACCTCCTGCCGCTTGCCGTAAACCTCGCTCGTGCTCGCAACCAGCACCGGCTTCTTTTTCTTCATCGCCGCGCGCAGCACGTTTTCCGTCCCGTTCAGGTTTGTCTCAATCGTGCGAACGGGATTCTCCACGATCAGGCGAACGCCGACCGCTGCGGCAAGGTGGACGATCGCATCCGCGCGATCAACGCACTCCGCCAGCTTCGATTCGTTCAGGATCGACGCGATGGTGATGTCGAAATTCTTGTTCTTCCGCAGGTGATCGACATTGAACACGGAACCCGTGGAAAGGTCGTCAATGATCTCCACGTGGGCGCCATTCGCCAGCAGGCGGTCGGCAAGGTGGGATCCGATGAAGCCGGCGCCGCCGGTGATCAGCACGCGCCTGAAGGGGAATGGGGATTTCTTTTTTGTGGGCATTCGCGATGGTTGGCTCACCACATGAAGGGGCCGACGACTTCCTTTGATTTGTCCATTTCCGGCGGCATGTAGTGAATCACCATGGATCGCCGTGTCAGCGCCTTGTTCTTGATCGTATCACCACCGTGAAGCAGCATCGCGTGCCACAACAGCACGTCGCCCTTCTTCGCGATGAATTGGTGACGCTCGAACTTGCTTCCCTCTTCCGCCAGATGCGCCTCGTAGCGCTTGCGTCGTTCCTGGTCGCTGGTGCGCAGGTTCGTCTGCGGGTAGTTGTCATACTCATGATACATCTGCATGCGATGCGATCCGGGCGAATACACCAGCGGACCGCAATCGGGGCTGATGTCCTCCAGCGCGATCCACGCGCCCACCAGATAGTTCGCAGGATGCACGTGGAACACCATCAGGTCCTGATGCAATCCGTGCTGGCTACCCCAGTGGAAGTTGATGGTGTACTGCGGTTGGGTCTCCGTTCCCAGCAGCATCGACACGGTCTTTCGCATCGATTCATCCTTGAAGATGTTCATGGATGTCTTCGAATGGAAATGGAATCCATGGATGCGCCACTTCCCGCGCAGCCGCGCCTTTTCGCGTTCCTCTGCGGGGATCGCCAGCAGATCGCGATGTGAAATGGTCAGCGTGGCGGGTGCGCCATCCTCCTGAATCACGTCATGAAAATTCAGGCCATCGTGCGGCTTCTCCGCCGTCCACAGCGCATCAATTTCCCCGTTCAGCTTGTCAACATCCGAACCAACGAAATGCTGCTGCAGGACGATGTAGCCATCCTTGATCCATTTGCGCGCAAGTTCCGCATCGCGAGGCGTCAGCTTCCCAGCCGCCAGCCGCCGTTCAACTTCCTGTTCCGCGTCCGGCTGATCCGTCCACGGCAGCAGCTTCGGGTCATTCGACCACGTGCGCAGTTTCGGTTCGGGAGCCTTCTCTTCCTTTTTCAGGAGCGACTTGATCTTGGAAAGCACTGCCATGATTTTGCATCAATTCCGGAGGAAATTGTTGTGAATCTCGACCGCTGCCATTTCAGTTTTCGACTGCGTGAAAGGCAAGGTGAAACCCCTTAAGGCGTCAGGATCCCCTTCACCGGCAGCGCACCGAGCAGCGGACGCGCCCACTCCACGAATTCGGGCGTCACGTCGAACTTGTCCGTCGTGATCAGCCTGTCTTCCATGGGGCGGTACTGCTTTACGCCCTTGGGAAAGTTCACGCCGGAAACATCTTCCAGCGCCGCGCGGAAAGTTTCGCAGTTGTAGCCGCCCGACCCCGTGCGCCGGAAGCAGATGGAGCCGCTCATCGCGCCGTTGACGGCTTCGCGCACCGCCGCCGCGCCGCTCGCGCGCGCCTCACGCGCATCCACTTCGCTCACGCATCCCGCGAAGGAACGCTGCGCATAACCCAGAGTGTCCGCGCGCAGCCGCGGCTTCTTGCCGGTCTTCTGGAACATGTAAATCTTCAGGATCGAAGCGAGCAAATCCGCGAGCGCGCCGGAACCGGAAAGTTGTGCATGGCCAAAGGCATCGAGCTTCGCGCCACCGGCGGAATCCTCGATCCTGCCGGTCGCGTCCATCCAGTTGATCAGCGCCTCCATGCCAAGTTCCTTCAACTCGCGGCGCACGAGGTCCGACTGCAACCACACGTTGCCATCCTTGTCGCAAAGCCCCTCGGAGACCGCCACGAGCGCGCGCTTGTTCTTTGTATAGACATCCTCGATCTTCCTGCAGAACTCCGCCACCGTGTAGCTTCGCTCCGGCAGGCAGATCACGTGCGGCCCGTCGCCGGGATTCACGCGCGCCAGCGCCGATGCGGCGGTAAGCCACCCCGCGTTGCGCCCCATCACCACGTCGATCTTGATGCCGGGAAGCGCGCGATTATCGAGGTCGTGGCCCATGAACGCCTGTGCCACGTACTTCGCAGCGGAACCGAATCCGGGGCAGTGGTCCGTCACCAGCAGGTCATTGTCGATCGTCTTCGGACAATGAAACACGCAGAGGTCATACTTCTGTTCCTGCGCGATCTTGTTGATGATGCCGGCGGATAATGCGGAATCATTTCCGCCGATGTAGAAGAAATAGCGCACGTTGTGGCGCGTGAAGATTTCGAAGATTTTCTTGCAGTCCTCCTCCTTCGGCTTGAACCGACAGGAGCCCAGGCCTGCGGACGCCGTTGCCGCCACATCCTCCAGAGTCTGGGCGGACTGCTTGCGCAGGTCGATGAAGTCCTCGCGCAGCACGCCCTCCACGCCGTTTCGCGCACCAAGAATGGATTGGATGCTGCCATGCTTCAGCGCCTCCTGCACGACGCCAACCAGCGACTGGTTGATGACTGCGGTGGGGCCGCCTGATTGGCCGACGACGAGATTGCCTGTGATTGCTGCCATGAGAGGAACCTTCCTGAAATGAGAGTGGACAAGGTCGCGGCGCAACGCCGCGTGGTCAAGCGTGCCAGCGGGTCAGGCTTTCGGATTGGACTGTAGCCATTCCTTCGCGTTGATGAGGCGGCGAATCACTTCCTCGCGCCCCAGCGCTTCGAGCACTTCAAACAACCCCGGACTTGCTGTTCGCCCCGTCACCGCAAGGCGAACGGGTTGAGCAACTTTTCCGAAGCCGAGGCCGCGTGTATCGCCAAGACTGCGCAGCGATGCCTCCATCGCATCCTTCGTGAAGGGATTTGTGAGGAGAAGTGCCTCCGCCACCGCATCCAGCAACTCGGGAACGCCTTCACCGTGGAAGATTTTCTGCACGCCACGCGCGTCATAGCTTGTTGGCGCGACGAAAAAGTAACTCAGCGCCGCCGGGAATTCCGAAAGCAACTTGCAGCGTTCGACTTCCAGCGCGACGATGTCGCCGAGCCATTTGTACGCATCGCGGGAAACCGGCGCCGCCGACTCCCAGTCATAGCCCGCCGCTTCGATGAAGGGGACGACGCGCTCCACGACGGATTCGCGCGGCAGGTTCTTGATGTACCAGGAATTCTGGAACAGGTACTTGTCCTCGTCGAAATTCGCGTTCGATTTTTGCAGGCGATTCAGATCGAAATTCCTGATCAGCACATCGACGGGGAAGATTTCCTCCTCCATCGGATAGCTGCAACCGAGCAGCGAGATAAAGTTGATCGTCGCCTCCTGCAGGTAGCCCAGCTCGCGCCGTCCTGAAACGCTGACGGGGAACGCGGGGTCCGCATCCTTGTCGCGCTTGCTCATCTTCTTGTTGTTCTTCATGATCAACGGAAGGTGCGTGAATGTTGGAACGGGATAATCGAAGGCCTTGTAGAGCAGCACCTGCCGCGCGGCATTGGAGAGATGTTCCTGCCCGCGAATGACATGCGTGATTCCCATCAACGCGTCATCCACCACGCAGCAGAAGTTGTACAGCGGCCAGCCCGGTTCCTTCAGCGTGCCCGCGCGGGAAATCACAAAGTCACCCATGGCCGCGTTTTCGAACCTGCAATCCGCGGCGCCGCTCATCAGCGTCTCCGGCACGTCCGTGTATCCCTCGTCCGGCACCTTGAAGCGCCACACGAAACGCATTCCCTCCGCAAGGCGGCGCTCGACCTCCTCCTTCGGGAGTTTCAGCGACGCACGATTGTAGATCGGGTTGCGCTTCTCCGCCAGCGCGCGCTCGCGCTCCGCCTCAAGTTCCTCCGGTGATTCGAAGGCGGGATAAATCTTCCCTTCCTTGTATAGACGGTCGATGTGTTCACGATAATGTTCCAGCCGTTGGCTCTGGAAGAAGGGGCCTTCATCCCACTGGATTCCCAGCCACTGGAGTGAATCCAGAATCTGGCCCGTGGATTCCTCCGTGGAGCGCTCCGCGTCGGTGTCCTCGATGCGCAGGATGAACGTGCCATTGTGCTTCTTCGCAAGCAGCCAGTTGAACAGCGCGGTTCGTGCGCCGCCAAGGTGCAAAAATCCCGTGGGCGATGGCGCGAAGCGCAATCGCATCGGCCTCGTCGTGTCGATGTTCATTCGTCCGCCTTGTTGTTCTTCCTGGCAACCTAATCCAGATACTTCTGGAAGTCGCCAACCTTGTAACTGATGAAACAGAACGCATGAAACAGCGCCTGATATTCCTCGCCGTCCTTGTCGTCCTCCCATTCCTTGTAAAGCTCGCGCAATTTGGCGAGCACCGGTTCCGCTCTCACGTGCGATCTCCTGTGCAAGTGCAAGGCAGGCATTGACCGGCACGAGGGCATTTTGGCGCAAGCGGCAAAGGGGAAAAACCCCTACGGGGAAGCGGAAACCACGGCGGGGCGTTTTAGTTCACCGGCAATTTCCTCCCTGCGGATGCAGGCCACGCGATGTCCGGGCGAATCGTGGGCTTCCAGCGGCGGAATCGCTTCCTTGCAGCGATCGATGGCAAAGGGGCATCGCGGATGAAATGCGCAGCCCGGCGGGGGATTGATGGGGCTTGGCGTTTCGCCGCGGATCGGGTGGGAGGCGCCGCGCAGCCGTGGATCGCGAACCGGCGCCGCATCAATCAGCGCGCGCGTGTAGGGATGCGCCGGCGCGTCGAAGACCGCGCGCTTCGGCCCGGTCTCCACGATGCGGCCAAGATACATCACGGCGATTGTGTCGCTGATGTATTCCACCACCGTAAGGTCGTGGGAAATGAAGAGGTATGTGAGGTCCAGTTCGCGTTGCAGCGAAACCATCAGGTTCAGCACCTGCGCCTGCACCGAAACATCCAGCGCCGACATCGGTTCGTCGGCGATCACGAGCCGAGGCCTCAATGCCAGCGCGCGGGCGATGCCGATGCGCTGCCGCTGCCCGCCGGAAAATTCGTGCGGATAGCGATCAATCATTTCCGGCTTCATGCCGACCTTCTCCAGCAGCATCGTGACTTCCTCAAGCTGCTGCTTCCGATTCCCGATGCGGTGAATCGCCAGCGGTTCGCGGACGATTTCGCCCAGCGTCATGCGCGGATTCAGCGACGAATAGGGGTCTTGAAAGATCATCTGAAGATGGCGCCGGCGTTCAAACAACTCCTTGCGGGAGAGCGCCAACAAATCCTCACCGTCGAAATTCACACCGCCGGAATTCGCCTCCTCCAGCCGGATGATCGTGCGCCCCAGTGTTGATTTCCCGCAGCCGCTTTCGCCGACCAACCCCAGCGTCTCCCCCTTTGCCAGCGTGAAGGACACGTCCTCCACTGCGTGCACTTCGCCGCGTGTGCGTCCAAACACGCCGCCGCGCACGGGATAGCGTTTCAAGACGTTGCGAACGTCCAGCAAAGGCGCGCTCACGCGGGGTCCTCCAGCGGAAAATGGCATGCCACCGTGTGCTTGTCCGCCACGGGAAGAAGCTGCGGATCATCGACCGTGCAGCGATCTTGCCGCCGAAAACAGCGCGGCGCGAAGCGGCATCCCTTCGGCGGATTCAGCAACGACGGCACAGAACCTTCAATGCTCGGCAGCGGTGTTTCCTTGCTCAAGCCACGCTTCGGGACGCTGTTGAACAGCCCGCGCGTGTAGGGATGCCTGTTGTGGGAAAACAGCGCGTGCACACTGGCGCATTCCACAACCCTTCCGGCATACATCACCGCAACGTCGTCGCAGGTTTCCGCGATCACGCCGATGTCATGCGTGATCAGCAACAGCGCCATCTTGTTTTTCTGCTGCAGGTCTTTCATCAGGTGGAGAATCTGCTTCTGGATTGTCACATCCAGCGCCGTCGTCGGCTCATCCGCGATCAGCAGCTTCGGTTCGCAGAGCAGCGCCATCGCGATCAGGATGCGCTGCTTCATGCCGCCGCTTAGTTCATGCGGGTAGCTGCCAAGCCGTGTTTCCGGATCGGGAATGCCGACGGTTGTGAGCGCCGCCAGCGCGCGCTTGCGCGCTTCCACCTTTCCGACGCCAAAACGCCTCACGATCACTTCGCACATGAGGCGCTCGATCGTGAAGACGGGATTCAGCGACGTCATGGGGTCCTGAAAGATCATGGCGACTTCGCGCCCGCGAAATTCCGGCAGTTCCTTCTCCGGAAGCTTCAACACATCGCGATCATTCCACAGAATTTCGCCGGACACGATCCGCCCCGGTGGGCAAGGCACCAGCCGCATCACAGACAGCGCCGTCACGCTTTTTCCGCAGCCGGATTCGCCAACAATCCCAAGGGTTCTTCCCGGTTCCACATCCAACGAAACCCCATCAACGGCCTGATTCACGCCCAACTCCGTCTGGAAGTGAACCTTCAGCCCGCGAATCGAAAGAAGCGCCAACGGCCGCGTTCGCCTCTCAGTTCTTCAACTGCGCCGGGGCGCCGGATGCGGAGGCGGACTGCATCAATTTTTTCTGCACGCCATAGGGATCGACGTCGATCACGGTGTCCGCAGGGAGTTTTGTTCCCGCCTTCATCGCCGCCTCCAATTTTTCCGAACGTGCGGGATCAATCCAGAAGCACTGGTAGTCCGTGTAGGTGTCGATGCGCTTGGGCAGGAACTGATCCGGGAATTGAATGTTGTCCCAGTACAACATGCGCAGGTATGGCGCCTGCCAGAATTGAATCAGCAGCGATTCGTCCTCCAATTTCGCATCCAGCTTCATCATGGCGTCGTGACGCTTTGCCTCGTCCATGTCGAAGCGATAGATGTCGATCAGCTTGTCCGTTTCCGGATCGCCGTACCCCCAGAAATTGTTGTTCTGTTTCATCGGCTTGAATTCGGAGGAAAAATACTGGTGCGGATCGGGATAAAAATCCGCCGTCATGTTCACCAACGAAGCCTCGTAGGCGCGCTCCAGAAGCTTGTTAAAGGCCGCGCCCGGTTCCAGCAGCTGCAGGTTGATGTCCACGCCACCCTTCTTGTAAATGTTCTTGATTACCGTCAAATGCGGCTCCAGCGACTTGGAGGGATAATTGAGAGTGAAGCGCGCCTTCTCCCCCTTCGCGTTTTCAAGGATGCCGTTGGCGTCGCGTTTTGTGAAGCCCGCCTTCGTCAGGTACTCGCGCGCCTTCCGCGGATCGAAGGGATAACCTTTCAGGTCATGATTCTCGTAGGGCGTCCCAGTGAACATTGAATACTGGCGGTAGTAGGCATTGAACATGATCTCCTTGTTCACTTCGTCGAAGTTGAACAGGTGCTGGAGCCCCTTCCGGAAATCCTTGTTCTGGAACAGCGGCGTGCTGAGGTTGAAGATGATTCCGCTCAGCCCCTGCGGCGATTCCGTGAAGACGCGCTTGCGATGCACGTAACCATTCGCCAGCGCGTCGAAATTCATCTGCGTTTCCCACTGGCGTGCGCTCATCACGCGGAAGATGTCCAGTTCATGCTTCTTGAAGAGATCAAATTCAAGATCGTCATTCGTGATCACGCGAAGGTTTATCACGTCCGGATTGAACATGCCCGTGAAGTAGCGTTTCTTGTCCCCCCACCAGTTCGGAATGCGCTTGAAGCGGACGTATTCCCCTTCCTTGAAATCTGAAATCACGTAGGGCCCCTGCACCACCGGCGGCTTGTTGTTCTCCCGCTCCACCCACTTGTCATCCACCACGGTGCAGTGCTTTGGCAGCGGCGCGAAGTTGTAATCCACCAGCGGACGCCAGCTTGGTTTTTTGCCCACCACCTTGATCGTGTAATCGTCGATCTTTTCCACCGACTCGATGTAGTCCTTCATGTATTGGGCGGCGAAGGGGTCCTGAATTTTCGGATTGCTGAGAAACTCCGCGGCGAAGGTGTAGTCGTCGGCGGTGATTTTTTCGCCGTCGCTCCAGCGCGCATCGGGATCGAGCTTGAAGTAGATCGTCTTGTTGTCGGGCTGTATGGACCAGTGGGTGGCCATGATGGGAATGAACTTGTCCGTCGTCGGATGCCGATCCACCAATCCGATGTCCAACGAATACTCGCGACTCCAGTTCGCGAAGATGTCGTTGTTGTTCGGCCCATAGAGTCGGAACGTGAGCGGATAGGATGGCAGGCTGTCGGTGAACGTTCCCCCGCGAATCGCCTTCTCGCTGCCGATGAGCGGCTCGTCATTGTTTGTTTCCCACTTGATGGCGGAAAGGTCCTCCGCAGACACGGAGGAAAGCAGCGCAAGTGAGGCAAGGATGGTGAAGGAGATTCTTTTCATCGTTTTTCCTTTGGGGTGGTCTTCAATTTCGTGTCGCGGAGGACGCCTGACATTCGTGTGAATTCCAACAAAACGAGGCTAACGATAACGCGCATAGGGCTTTGGATCGAACGCCTCGCGTATGGATTCACCGATCAACGTGACCAGCACAAGCGTTGTCGTGATTGCCACGAAGGGGGAAAGGCTGAGCCAGAGCTTTCCCCGGTTTGACGATTGGAGCGCCTGATCCACCAGCTCGCCCCAACTGGCGGTCGGCGCTGGCAGCCCGTAGCCGAGAAAGTCCAGTGCCGTCAGCGAAAGAATTCCGCCCACAATTGCGAAGGGCGCCAGCGTTACGATCGGCACCAGCGCATTCGGCAGCAGGTGCAGAAAAATGATGCGGAAATTGGAAGCGCCCATCGAGCGCGCGGCGGCCACGTACTCCCGCGTCTTCTCGCGATACATTTCCGTCCGCATGTAGTAGGTGATGCCCAGCCATTCAAAGAGCAGCAGCGCCACCAGCAGCATCGTGAAGCTCGGCTTGTAGAGCGTCGCCAGCAGGATCACCACGTAGAGGAACGGCAACGTGCTCCAAATCTCCACAAGGCGCTGCGTCATCAGGTCAAACCAGCCGCCGAAATAACCCTGCGCGCATCCCACAATCACTCCGATCACCATTCCACCACACACCAACGTCAGCGAAAACAGCATCGAGATGCGCAAGCCGTAGAGCAGGCGCGCCAGCACGTCGCGCCCCTGCCCATCCGTTCCCAGATAGTGCCGCGAATCGGGAGGATGCGGCGGCGGAATGTCGTAGTGGCCGAAGTCGTTCTCGTAGGGATTGAACTTGATCGGCGGCATCAACAGCCAGTTGTCCGTCCCCTTGAACGTTTCCGCCAGCTTTCGATAGTCGGTTTCGCTGTCGTCGAAACCGTACTCATCCTCCTGGCCGAAGGTGGAGCCGGGAAAAAACCTGTAGGTCGGAAAGTAGAATTTCCCCTCATACTTCACGATGATCGGGCGGCTGTTTGCAAGATAGTTGGAAAGGAAGGAGAGAATCGTGAGACAGATGAGGATGAGCAGCGAATAATATCCGCGCTTCAGTTGGCGGAACTTCGCCAACCGCTTGCGGGTGATGGGATTCAGGCGGAAGAAACGCTTGATCATCGGAAGCGCACCCGTGGGTCCACCACTGCCACGCAGATGTCCGACAACAAGTTCCCCACCAGCAGCAGCACCGTTGCGATAATCGTGTGCGCCATCACAACGGGGTAGTCGCGCGACTGAATCGATTCGAAGAACAGCATCCCCATTCCCTGAATGTTGAACACGCGCTCAATCAGCAACGATCCCGTCAGGATGATCGCAATGGTGCTTCCGAAGCTGGTGGCGAGGGGAATCAACGAATTCCGGAAAGCATGAACGAAGATCGCCCGCCGTGATGGCAGCCCCATCGCCAGCGTCGTCCGCACGTAGTCCGCGCTCATGTTCTCCATCAGGCTGTTCTTCATCAGCATCGTCATGAAGGCGAAGCTGCCCACCATGTAACAAACAAGCGGAAGGATCGAATGCCAGACAAGGTCCTTCGCCTTCCCCCAGGCGGAAAGCGACTCAAAGTTCTGTCCCACGAATCCGCCCAACGGAAAATATTCGTGCTGCACGGCAAACAGCGTGAGCAGCACCGCGCCCAGCGCATAACCCGGTATCCCGTAGCCAACGAAGATGACAACGGACGTGGCATTGTCCACGAACGTTCGATGTCGGATCGCCTTCAGGATTCCCAGCGGGATGCAGACAATATAGGTCAGGATTGTCGTTATCACGCCGTAGTAGATGGAAATCGGCAGTCGGTTCCGAATCAGCTTCAGCGCGGGCACCGTGAAACGGAACGAGTTCCCAAAATCCAACGTCACCAACTTCTTCATGTACTTCGCGTAGCGGATCGGGATCGGGTCGTTGAATCCGTAATACTCCCGCAGGCCCTCCAAATCCTTGTCGGACACGTTCGCGACGGCCGTGGAGCGGGAGCTTCCCCCGCCGCTGCTTTCCCCTCCGGTGCCTCCTCCCGTCATCATGCGCAACCGTGCCTGATCGATGGGCCCGCCCGGCAGGAACTGGCACAGCACAAAAACCACCAGCGTTGCGCCAATGAATGTGGGAATCATCAGCAGCAATCGCCGGATCACATAGTCCCGAAGGCCATGTTCCCTTTTTCGCTTCGATTGTGCCGTCACTGATTCCGTGCTCATCGACGAAAAAACTGAAAGGCTCCCCTCAAGTAGGTCCAGACGAAATCCGCATGGAGAATGGACCACATCTTTCGCTTGAGCGATTGCTGGATGGGCGATAAATCACCAAACCCCATGGCATCCAAGGAAAACGATCCAGCCACAACCCCCGGCCCCGGTGACGATGCGCTTCGCACCGCGGAGGCCCACTCCCATGTGGAGCGCATGGAGAGCCTCGCCGCGCTCGCCGGCAAGACTGGCCACGACCTGAACAATTTCCTCATGGCAATTCTCGGAAACACCTCCCTCGCCATGATGGACCTGACGGAGGAGGACGGCCACTACCGCTACCTGAAGCAGGTGGAACAGACCGCCAACCGTGCGTCCGATTTCGCAAGGGAACTGCTGACCTTCGCCGGCAAGGCCCGCTGCGCCTTCCGCGAAGTGGACCTCGGCGCCTTGATCCGCGAAATGGAAATGCTTCTCGAAACGACGCTCACCAACAAGTGCGAACTGGTTTATGAACTGGCCGGCGATCTGCCATCGATTCAGGCGGACGCGGCGCAACTGCGCATCATCGTCACGAATCTCCTTCGGAATTGCTGCGAATCCATGGAGGCCACCGGCGGCAGGATCGTGATCCGCACCGGCAGGTTGGAACTGAGCGGTCGCGAATTCCTTTATCTTCCGCGAAGCCATTCGGAAAACGATTTTGTTTTTCTTGAACTCAAGGACTGCGGCATCGGCATGGACAACAGTCAGGTAAAGCACATGTTCGATCCCTTCTTTTCCACGAAGGCGAAGGGGCGCGGGCGCGGCCTGGCAAACGTGTATGGAATCGTGCGCGCCCACCTTGGGAACATCATCGTCGAAAGCGCCCCCAATGCGGGAACGAGCGTCAAAATTCTCTTTCCACCTTCGGATCGCTTCAAGGGCGCAAGCCCGCAGCTGTTTCCTTCGATGGCGTAGGCTTTCGCATCACAGGCCATGGCGACTCCCGCAAAATCCCATGACGTGGTTGTCGCCGGTGCAGGCCCTGCGGGCGCCTTCGCTGCGTTGTTGCTTGCGCGGGCCGGCAGGCGCGTCCTGCTGGCGGACAAGGCGGATTTCCCGCGCGAGAAAGTGTGCGGCTGCTGTGTGAACGGC
>JADZDZ010000284.1 GCA_020850785.1 Candidatus Sumerlaeota bacterium
ATAGACAATCGCCACGGCGCTTCCTGCACCCGCAAAGGATGCAAGGGGAAGCGCCACAAGCAGCATTCCTGCGGGAACAAGGTGAAGCACCAACAACGCGCCGAAGCTGGCGCCTCCGGATACGCCAAGCGTGTAGGGGTCCGCCAAATCATTCCGCAACAGCGCCTGATAGACCGCTCCCGCCAGCGCCAATCCCGCACCCGCCACCATGGCGAACAAAACACGCGGCAGGCGCGCCGTGAAAAAAATCTGCGCATCCGCCCCACCATCGGCGGCAAAAACCTTCCACAAATCCAACCGCGTCGAACCGAGCAGCGGGCACACGATCGCGGCCACGACCAACGCGACTGCCAGCAGCGCCCAGACAATGTACGCACGGCGGCGCGATGCGTGAATCATGGTTCAATCATCACGGAAATTTCATCCGGCGTGGATGATGAAATGCGAAGCGGCGTCTGATAGACGCGCTCCAGCGTTTCCTTCGCAAGCACATCGCGCACCGGCCCCCGCGCGGCGATGCGACCCCGCTCCATCAGCACAAGCTCGTCGCAATACATCGCGGCCAGATTCAAGTCATGCAGGACGATGACGATCGCCTTAAGCTCCACCTTGGCCAGTGTCGTCATCATGCGCATCACGCGCCGCTGATGATGCAGGTCCAACGTTGCGGTCGGCTCGTCGAGCAGCAGCGCCGGCGTCTGCTGAACGAGCGCCCTCGCGATCAACATTCGCTGACGCTCACCGGCGGAGAGCCTCTCTGCGGAACGGGAGGCGAACTCCTGCAACTCCACCGCATCAAGCGCCTCCTCCGCCAGACGATCATCATCATCGGTTTCAAATGAATGGTAGCCCTCGTTCGCCGCATAGCGCCCGAACAACACCGTATCACGCACGCTGAAGGAAAAGCATCCGTCCTCGCGCTGTGGGACAAACGCGATGTGTTGCGCCACCTGTGCACGCGAAAGCGATGACACGCGCGAACCATTCACGGTGACGTCGCCACTTTCAGGTTCCAACCAGCCGCTCATCACCTGCAGGAGTGTCGATTTTCCGCTCCCGTTTGGCCCGATGATTCCTGTGACGACGCCCGCAGACACGGTCAGATCAATGCTGTCCAGCGCGCGCCTTCCCGATTCGTAGGAATAGGAAACACCAGCCAATTGGAAGAAGGGCATCGTCACGGCGTGATCATTTTCCGCAGCTTTTCCGCACTTTCCAGAAACGCGGGGCCGGGAATCGTGACATGGGGATCATCCAGAAAGGCGATGCGAGGCTGCTTCTTCGCGTTCTCCCCGAAAAATTTCCTCCAGTTGTCGCGAACGATGGCCTTGTTCTCATCAGAACGGGGTCCTTTTCCATCACCATTCGCGTCGATGATCAAGTCCGGCGGATTCGCGATCAAAAATTCCCGCGCCACAACGGGATAGCGCAGCGATGAGTCGCCCAGGATATTTTCCCCGCCTGCCATCGTCATCAGTTCGTCCAGAAAAGTTGCGGGGCCAACGCCATAGATTTCGCGCATCCCCTCGCTGGAGGAGCCGACGACGAACAGCGTGCGAACTTTTTCATGACCTGTGTTCTTTTCCTTCATCGCCGCGACACCGGCCTTCATTTCATCCACCAGTTTCTTCGCTGCCGCATCCTCGCCAATGGCTTCGCCCACCTTGAGTGTTGTTGCGTAAATATCGTCCACCGTCTCCGTTTCCACCATCGTCGTCCTGATCTTCGCGGCATTCATCGCATCGAAGATTTTCCGCTGCGATGGCGGCAGGAGCACGAGGTTCGGCTGCAGCGAAAGAATCGCCTCGGCGTTTGCGTTGAACAGGCCGCCGACCTTCTTGCGGCTTTTCGCCTCTTCCGGGAAACGGCAATAATCCGTCACGCCGACAACATCCCCGCCGTGCCCCAGCGCGAAGACAGTTTCCGTCAGGTTCGGCGCAAGCGTCACGATACGCAGCGCAGGCTTCTCCTCGGCTGGCGTGATCCCCGACGTGAACAGGCACAGCAGGATGACACACCAAACTCCCAGCCAGAAATTCCCCGGTTTATCTGATTTCATTGTTCGTTCCTCCTTCCACGGTGCGAACCGTCATGTCTGCGTAGAGCGCGTGCTCAACCTTCCCCTCTTTGTCTCCTTCGCCCCAGGGATAGCGATAGTCCGCTGGTGCGTTCGGATACTGGGAACCGTAAAACCCGTTCTGCGCGCTGACGAAGAGGTTTCGCACAAGCCACACGTTTCCCAACTCCAAGTTTCCATCGGCGGAGCCGCCGCTGGCGAGCGCGGAGTTGTTGTAGGCGTAGCGGAAATTGTGAAAGCGCGGATGGCCGCCTTGCAGCGTCGTGCCGCCGGGATACAATTTCAGATACTTCTTCGTGAAAAGCTGATGCCAGTCCTGAATGTAGCGAAGCTCATAAAGCAACCACGGCAGGCCGTCCCACGATCCACCCGCCGCAGGTCCGTTCCCCACGGCGGTGAAGCTGCTGTAGTGTGACATGAACGGACCGGCCTGACGATCTGCCGGTGGCAGGCGATTGTAGTCCGTGCGATAAAGGACGAGCGCCGTGCCGATGACACGCAGGTTCGCCATGTCCGCAGACTTCATCGCGCGTTCGCTGGCCATGCGGAAGTTGTAGAGGCCAATCGTCGCGAGAATAGAAACAATTGCCACGACGATCAGCAATTCGATCAACGTGAAGCCCCGCGTTTTCACTGGTACGCGCTCCAGAGGTCGGAGGCGGCGCTGATGGGCGTGGCGTTGATGACACCGACGGCTTCAAGGTCAAAACCACCGGAGGCAACGCTCGGCCACGCGTCGTAGATCGGATCTCCCTGCGCATCGAGGAAGCTCCCGTCTCCCGGCACATCCACGACGCGTATATACCGAACGTAACCAAGGTTCACAATGCCGCCGACAACGAGCGGATCCGCCGCGAGGTCATCCAAGTTGAACGGCGTGCCGACACTGATGCCATCGCTGTCCGCGTTGTTGACGTGCTTTCCCGCGAGGTTGAAGACACCCTCCGCATCGATGACGCCAAAGGGGCCAACGGCTGCGGACGTGCGCGAATCGCTGGGGAAGCGCGCGAAGTTCACACCGTCGGAGGAAACCTCCACGTAGGCAAGTTCGCCGAGAATCTTCGACGTCCCACCCTGCACAAAGCCGTTCTCAAACACGGCGAAATCGGGGCCGGGTCCATTGGCTACCGCGACGCCGAAGGAAAGCGTTATCGATCCCGCGGGAATTCCGTTGGTGATGTTGGCACTGCTCAGTTCGCCGAGGGAAACAATATCCAGATAGTCCGCAGTGACGGGACCAAGCGCCTTCAACGGCGTCTTGAATTCGTTGGAGACATTCGGCGCCGGGGAATAGTTGAGCACCTCCGTCGCCCAGACCGTGAAGAGCGGATTCACCCCGTTGTTCACGCTGACAACGCCGACACCGTCGGGCCCCACAAACCCCGGAATGCCCGGATCGATCGTGTTGACGATGTCAATGCCGGGGCCGCTGTAGGGCAATCCCGGCGCACCACACAGTGGCGTGGCGAGCCATAGAAAAATCGCCGACGCCAGTCCCTGCTTCCTGATGAAAGAAACCATGACAAGCTCCCTTGAG
This sequence comes from Candidatus Sumerlaeota bacterium, assembly GCA_020850785.1. Taxonomy (GTDB): domain Bacteria; phylum Sumerlaeota; class Sumerlaeia; order SLMS01; family SLMS01; genus JADZDZ01. The sequence goes on from JADZDZ010000284.1 coordinate 3,615, forward strand.
CCTGACGATGCGTTTCACAAGTTGGAGATGAACGGGGAAACGCGGACGCCTTGCGCGCCGCACCGTTGACCAGCCAATCCCGCGAAGGCTTCGTCGTGATGACGCATCCTCATGGATGCGCGCTCGGCAGGTCTTCGGACTTGTGGCCGGCTTGTTTGTCCTACTGGTCGCCGCTTCCCGGTGATGTTCCACCAGTGCGATTGTTGCGACGGTCGTTGCCACTTACCGCTGCGGGGCAGTCCCGGATTTGCACCGGATTCCCTCTTATCGACGCGATCAGGATGCGATCGCGAACCGAACGCGTGAATCTTGGCGCACAGGCCCTGCCCGTCAAGAGCGATTGGGGCGCTTTCCCTTCGTGCGCTTCCGGCGCGATAAAACCTTCGCGGGTTTGCGCTTCCGCCATTCCTTCTCCAGAAGGCCCATGACGTGGAAGTCACACCACACGCCGTCGTGCTTCATCGCCTCGCGCAGGATGCCTTCGCGCCGAAAGCCAAGGCTCTCGTAAATCGCGACGCCCGCCTGATTGCCAACCCACGTGTGAAGCTGGACGCGATGCAGGTTCAGCACGTCGAAGGCATAACGCAGCATCAGTTCCGTCGCCTCCTTCGCGAGCCCCTTCCCCCACCACGCCGTGTCCGCAATGCAGATGGAAAACACCGCCGCGCCGCTGACAAGATCAACGCGATGCAGCGCCGTCACCCCGATCAGGGCATTCTGCTCCTCCACCCAGATTCCCAGCGGAATGTAGTCGCTTCCCGCCTGATAGAACCCCTTGATGCGTTCCGTTTGCAGGTGAATCGTTGTCGGCGTGTGCGTGAAAAAGCTGACACGAACATCCGGATCGTTGTTGCACGCCGCCAGCACCCATGCGTCCGCCGGTTCCACCGGCCTAAGACTCACCCTCGCCCCGCGCACAAAGTCGTTTTTCATGGAACTATCCTTTGCCCTCAGGCCACCGCAGCCAATCAATGTCGTCAACCCAGAGTCTCCATCAAGGAGTGAAACCCAATGCGAATTTCCAGAATCCTAACCTTTCTTGCGGCGGTGCTTCCCGCAAGCGGCGCCCTTGCGCTTCCCAAGGAACCAAACATTCGGGTCCGCATCGTCCACACGATGCCGGAACTCACTATGACTCCCGATTCTGAGTACCAGATCGCAACAGAGGAATCGAAGGAAGAGCCGGTGCTGCTGAAGCCGAACGTGTCATACACAATCAAGCCCTCGGCATCCGGTGTGCAGATTTACGAAGGCGAGACACTCGTCGATACCAAGACAGTGATCCGCGCCGCTGCGGACGACGAGGATGCAACGGTGAAGATCAACAAGGTGCCCTTCGGAATTGGCTGGTGGTGGGCCGGCGAAGAGGACCGCGTCTACGAAGGAAAGTTGGAAATTCGCAGCCTTGAAGATGGCAAACTGGAAGTCGTGACGGTGCTTCCCATGGAACGCTACCTGCGCGGCGTCGTGCCGTCGGAGATCGGCGGCGACTCGCCGGAGGAAGCGCTGAAGTCCCAGGCGATTGCGGCGCGCACCGATAGTTGGAACGCGCTCAAGAATCGCGGCTATGCGGGAAAGAATTATGACATCTGTTCCGACGTGGATTGTCAGGTGTTCTCCGGCAACACGAAGCAGACGCCCGCCGCGACGAAGGCCATCGATGACACGCGCGGCCTTGTGCTGCTCGTGGATGAAAAACTGATCAGCGCCTACTACGCGTCCAACTGCGGTGGCTGTTCGGACCTCGCGGGAAATGCCTGGCCCTCAAGGGAGGCGGCCCTCCCCTACAAGGATGCGCGCTTTGACAGCGACGCTCCGCTCCCCTTCGACCTTACAAAGGAGGAGGACGTCCGCAAGTGGGTCACCACGGAGCCGGAGGTCTACTGCAATCCCAAGAAGCGCAAGGACATCCCCAACTGGACGACGAAGAACTTCCGCTGGAAGGTGGAAACAACGGCGGAGGAGTTGACGACGCAGGTTGCCAAGAAGAAGGACATCGGGCGCGTGAAGGCAATCACCCCCATTGTGCGTGGCCCGTCC
>JADZDZ010000285.1 GCA_020850785.1 Candidatus Sumerlaeota bacterium
GCGGAAATCGCCGAACCATGCTGACGAACGTAGTTATAGCTGTTGTTCCGTTCCACGTTGAGCAAATCGACGGGGGAGCTGAGGCCACGATCGACGTCATTGTAACGATCAAGGCGATCATACCCATTCACGACGAGAATCTTCGGCGTGCCGGAGGCGCGAACCCGCACCGCAAGCACTTCCGACGGCAGCGATTCGCCCCCCGCGTTCGTGGCCGTCACGCGGAAGTAATAAACCTGCCCCGCAGTGAGGCCGTTGATCGTTGTGCTGGTCGTGGCCGATGCAACCGGCAGGCCGAAGCCAAGGCCATCAGTTGATTGATAGACGCGATAGCCCGTCGCGGCTCCGCCGTTGGCTCCACCCGTTGGCGGTGCGGCCCAACTGAGCGTCACTCCACCCGAACCATTGTTCACCGCGCGGAATCGCACCGGCGGTTCCGGCAGGAAGACCAGAGGCGTTCCCTGATACTGGTTGAAGTAGCGTACCACCGCCTTGTAAGCGGCACGCCCGAACACGTTGCGCGCCTTCGGATCGCGCAGCAATGCCGCATCCTCCACATTGTCGTGGAAGGCGATTTCGCAGATCGTCGCGTCCATTTCGCCACCGGCTGTTCCGCCATAGGTCGTGTCGGCAAAATAGCTGTTCGTGATCTCACCATAGCCGCCGGTGGAGTACGAACTGGATCGATTGTTCCACGTGTATTCCCAGTTCGCATCCTCAATCAGCGCATCCGCATCAATCGAATCGGCAACCTTCGTCGCCCAATCCTGCTGATGCAGCGTCGTCGAGGAAGTGACAAGCCCCACGCAACCGCGCGCCGTTCCCGATGCCGCGTTGGAATGCCATGCAAGGTAGATGGAATACTTGTACGCATCAGCCGCGCCCGCCTCCAGGCGGTTCATGTACGTCGCGACGCGTGGCGGTGCGCTCCACGACAGGTTTTCGTCATCGCTGGTGTTCGCGTTGTCCCACATCGCGTCAGCGGTCGTGTCCCCATTTCCCCAACCATTCTGAATCCAGTAGACCGTGGATTCCTCCCGCCGGGAATAACCGGAAACACCGCCGCCATTGGAAACATTTCCCATGCCGTTCCCGAAGCGGATCGCATCCGCAATTGTCACGTAGCTGCCCGCCGGTGCGCCCGCAGGGAGCAGGTTCGAAATCACCACGGAGCCGGTGGCGGGATTGCTGCCCGCCGCAAAATAATACTGGCCCAGATAAACCCAGCCACGTCCCACGCGGCGATGGTTCACGCGAATCAGCGACTCCCCGCCCGTCGAACGGATGCGGTAGAGCTGCCCCGGCGCGCGATCCGATCCATAGTTCACCCATGTATATACGGGATAGTAGCCCGCTGCGGGGATGTTCGGCGTGTAGGTTGCCGTCGCCGTTTCCGTCGTTGCGGATGTTGCATAGCGATAGGGCACACCGCTTCCATAGAAGCGCGTCGAGGAACTGTTGCTCCAGCTTCCCGTGAAGGTCGCCGCAGGGTTGTCCACGATCACTTCGTTGTTCTGAAAGCCCACGGGACGGATCGGGATCACCGTCGCCCCCGCGTTCAGCAGGTAGGGAATGAAAAATTCCACCGCGTCCGTGTTGCCGAAATCCTCCAGCATGTTGTTGACAAAGCCACGCTGCCAGCGCCACCTGTTCAAACTGCCATCCCACGTGCGGCCGTGACCGCCATAGGTGAACACGTTGATACCCGTCAGCGGGCCAAACTGATCACCAGTCGTTGCCAGGGAGCCTTGCCCCGAAATGTTCTTACCGCTCTTTGCCTCCTCCGCCTGAAGGGCACGCATCTTCGCATACCAAGTTTCGTAGTCGGGATTTGGCTGCGGGCCGGGGCCGTCTGGTTCATACCAATCGTCGGGATGCGGTTCCGTCACGCGATCATTCTTCACGTTCAACTCCGCGATGAACGCATCAACGGGCTTGTATTCCGAATCGCTATTCGCGCGGGCGAACAACTTTGCCCCCAGCAGCGTGTCATCGGCGGTCGTGAAGTAGTGATTCAGGACATCGATCGCCGTGTAGGCCGGCTCCAGCTCGATCGACGGCTGCCCCGGCGGCAGCGTGATCCGCATTTCGATGTATCCGTCAACGATGCCGACCGAATCGACGGTTGTCCCCGCCGCGAGCAACGGGTGCCCCAAGTCATCCGTTACCGATGTCATTCGGGCCGCAACCTGAGCCATCTGCTCATCGCGCGTTGATCCCGCGCGTAAATTCACCGGCGCAAAATCCGCATAGTTGAAATGAGAATTTCCACTCTGGGCAGCCGCGTGGCCATGCAAGGCCGCGACCATGCACGCGAAAACGCCCGCCAAGGCGCGCTTCGAAAAGTTCCTCAACATTCCTCGAAATCCTCGGTTTCTATATCTTGTGGCAAAGCACCCGGAAGGTCACGGCGCGGGGGCTTTGGACCGTCAGGAGGGAGCCTGTTGCCAGTGCTCCCCCCTGTCCAGCAGATTTGGACCATTGCGGTCATGTTTTACTGCGCCGCAGGAGCCTTCGCGGGCGGCACGCCTTCGAAATCCGCCAGCATTGTCGCAACTCCATCAGTGATGCTGTTGGTGTCGCTATCCCCCACGAGGTGCGCGTTCACGAGGAACGAGAAGGCCAACTGCTCGCCCCCCGCCGTCTTCACATAACCGGACAACGCACGCACATTGGAAATGGTTCCCGTCTTGCCGCGCACGTTCCCCTCCGCCTTCGTCCCCTTCATACGATTGCGAAGCGTGCCATCCACGCCCGCGATCGACTGCATGTCCCACCAATACTTGCCAAGGGGGTGATTCCTCATTCCTTCGTAAATTTTTACGATGATTGCGGGGCTGATGTAGTTGTAGCGTGAAAGGCCCGAACCGTCCATGTATGCGAAGCTGCGTGGCTTGATGCCGAATTGCTCAAGCTCCTGATAGACGACCTCGCGTCCGCCCCGGAAGGTGCCGATTCCGTCCGTCTTCCAGCCCATCGTGTGCGCCATTGTTTCCGCGTACATGTTCTGGCTGCGCTTCATCAACCCCTGAAGGATACGATGAAGTGGCGGCGAATCCAGTTTCGCCAGCACCGGGAAATCCGCCGCAGTGTGCTTCCAGCCATCAATGTCGTCGCAGTCCATCGGCTTTCCGTCGATCTTGATTCCTTCCTCCTTCAACACCTCCGACAACACCGTAACGTAAAACATCGTCGGATTCGTGATCGTCGGCGTTTCCTCGAAGGCCTTGCTTCCCGCCTTCACGCGCCCCGTCAGCGTGATCTCGTTGGAGAAGATCGGGCGATACATGTCCACGCTGTTCGAACCTTCCGCCACGACCTTGATGTTGTTGATCAGCTTGAAGTAATTGCTCGTTACGTTCGGCGTCACGGTCACCGTGCCATCCACCGTTTCCGGCGGAGTGAACTTCACGTCCACATAGTTCTCGTTGAACTGCAGCGCGCCATACTCCGCGTAATACCACGGCGTCAGTTCATCGAACGGCCAGCCATTTCCAATGTGCTCGTCATCCCACGCGTTGTCGTCACCCACCACGTTCCCCGTGATGTGCGTGATCCCCTTCTCCTTCAGTGTCTTTGCCCACGCGCGGAACGCATCCTTTGAATCCTTGTAGTAGGGCTCACCATTTTCATCCCGCAGTCGCGTGTACAACGTCGGGTCGCCGTTTCCGAACACCACAAGGTCGCCATTGATCGTGTCTCCGGAAACCTCCCCCGTGTGGCACAGGGACGTTTCATACTTGAAGTCGGGGCCTAGATA
>JADZDZ010000286.1 GCA_020850785.1 Candidatus Sumerlaeota bacterium
GGGTTTCCACGGGCCGCCGCAGCAGCGTACTGAGTGGCGCCGGCAGCGTCTCTGCATTGCGCGGGTGCCACAGGATGATGAACAACACGCCTGCCATCGCATGAAGAAGCAGCAGGATGCGCTGGCTTCCCAGCAGGTTCCACAGGCAAAAGCTGATGATGAGGAAGATGCCGCAGACCGTGGGGAGATTGTAACGCGCGCAGAGCGAGAGCGACTGAAAGAAGGCCATGCTATATATCAGGGAAATTCCCAGCGACGCCGCCAGCACGCGCGCGGATGCGCGGCTGATCACCGACGGTGCAACCACTCCCAGCGAACGGCACGCCACCAGCAGGAAAAACAGGATCACCGCAAACACCAAGAACCGATCGAGCATCGACGCGGTGAAAATATCGTCGAAAGCCTTCGGAAAATATGCCGTGAAGGCGGGCCAGTCCCAGATGGGCACCGGCTTGTTTCCCGACTCCCAGGCGATCGTCAGCCCCGGCCCACGCACCTGATAGCGGACGATGAAAAAAATCATCAGCGTGATCAGCGGTGAAACAGTGCGGACGCAATCGCGCCAAAAGGAACGCCCATCGCGCGGTCGCTGCATGCCATGCAGTATCACCAGGGCAAACAGCAATGCGGGGACGATAAAGAATCCATACAGCTTCACCAGTGTCGTCATGCTGCCGACAATGAAATAACCCAGCCAGCGTCCCCGCGCCCAGAACCAAACGGCGGCCATCGTCAACGCCGTCAGCGGCAGATCGAGCGTGATCTGCAATGAGGCGGCGAAGGTGAGTGGGAAAAGGAACACCACCAGCGCCGTTGCCGCTGAAATGCTGCGGGGAAGCTCCAACGCGCGACCGCATCCGTGGATTGCCACGATCAGCAGCGCCGTGAACAGCCATGTCGCCAGATGTCCTGCCAATGGCCCCACGGAAAACAACTTCATGAAGACCGCGACGACGAAAAAGAACAACGTCGGGTGCCCCACATCCCAGACCGTCAGGATCGGGAAAAGATTCGTGTCATGAATCTGCGCGGAATGGGAGAACACATAACCCAATGCATCCCAATAATAGGGAAGGTTTCGAAAACGCCAGAGCGCCGCCATGAGCGCCACGAACACCAGCACCACCGCCAGTGCCCCGCGCGCCACGGGATCATGGGCGAAGAACTCCTCCCACGGGCGAATGCCGCGCGTCCGCCGGGGATGTTGCTGGTCAGCGATCATGAGGCCATTCATGAGGCGCGCCGGGCCCCGCAGCAATCGCATTTGCGCTTGACTTGAGGGGCTTCGCGCCTGTTCGTACCCACCGCGCATTTTTCGCGTGCCGAAATAGCTCAGCTGGTAGAGCACCCGATTTGTAATCGGGCGGTCGTCGGTTCAAATCCGTCTTTCGGCACCATCCCCTTTCAATTCATTGCACGCGGTTGAAACCGCTTGACCGTTGCGAATGGCAGCGGTCTATATATCTATACACTCATTTTTAGGAGCCCACCGCAAATGCAGAAATTACTCACAGTCCGCATTGATGGAGCCTTGCTGCAGCGCCTTCGCGTTGCCACGGTGCAGCGCGACACCACCATCGCACAGGTCGTGCGCCAGGGGCTTGAGGAATGGCTCGCCAAGGGCGGAACGCGGGCGGCCGCCTCTGCCAAGTCCGCGAAGGGCGCGGCTTCGAAGTCAGCGCGGAAGGCTCCCGCGAAGCGTGCACGCCGCTAAAATTTCCCCGCCGGTGATCGCGCCCACATGACGGCGCAAAGCAAACCCAGCAAGACGCTCATCGCCATGGTGCACGTCCCCGCCCTTCCGGGAACGCCCGCCCATGAGCCCGGCGTGAAGTCGCTCGTGGGACGCTGCGTGCGCGAGGCGGCGTTGCTCGCGGGCGCGGGCTTTGACGCCCTGCTGATCGAAAACATGCACGACACTCCCTACCTTAATGGCAGCGTGGGGCCGGAAATCACGGCGACCATGGCAGCGGTGGTGGCGGCGATTCGCGCGGAGGTCGATTGCCCGCTCGGCGTCCAGATTCTCGCCGCAGCGAACCGGGAGGCCCTCGCGGTCGCCCACGCCTGCGGCGCCCAGTTCATTCGCGCGGAAGGCTTCGTCTATGCGCACGTCGGCGACGAAGGCATCCATCAATCGAACGCTGCGGAGCTTCTGCGCTATCGCAGGATGATCGGCGCCGAGAGCGTGAAAATCTTCACTGACATCAAGAAAAAGCATTCCAGCCACGCCATCACCAGCGACGTGAGCATCGTTGAGACGGCGGAAGCCGCACAGTTTTTTCGTGCCGACGGACTGATCATCACCGGCAGCGCAACCGGCAAGGCTGCGTCGCTGGAGGAGCTTCGCGCCGTCCACGACGCCACGGACCTTCCCGTTCTGGTCGGCTCCGGCGTGACGGCGGACAATCTGGCCGAGTACTGGGATCACGCGGAAAGCTTCATCATCGGTTCCACCTTGAAGATCGATGGGCGTTGGGACAAGGCGGTCGATCCCGCCCGCGCCAGCGCCGTCATCGATGCCGCCACGAAGCTGCGTGGTCGCTGATGCCATCGTGAGCACTGCAAAGCCCGCAGAAAAAAAACTCACAGCGAAGGAAGCGTGGAAAAAAACCTTCATCGCGGCAGCCGTTCTTTTCGCGTCGCTGCTGCTGCTGATGCTGTTTCCCGACCATCGGGCGCGGGGTTGGAATGTGAACACGCGCCTCGCGCTGATCGTTGCGGTCGCGGAACAGGGCACCTTCCAGATCGACGCGCTGCACGAGACGCCCGCGCTGGAGACCATGGACAAGGCCCTCTTTGAGGGGCACTATTACAGCGACAAAATCTTCGGCGTGTCGCTGCTGGGCCTCCCCTTCTACAAGCTGTTCGGGAGCATCACGAACCTCGACGGGGCCGCGTGGATGCTGAAGAATTTTTGCGCCGCTCTTCCCGGCGCCGGCGCGGCACTGCTCTTCTTTCTGTTGCTCGTGAAGCTTGGCGCTCCGCCGCGCTGGTCTGTGCCCGTCACGGCGCTTTCGGTGCTGGGCACCATGTGGTTTGGGTACGCCACCGTCTTCTATCCCTACGCGCTGGGCCTGTGCTGCGCCTTCGGTGCGCTCTTCGTGATATTCTTCCCGCCCGCAGGGCGAATTACCCCGCTCAACTCCATCGCCGTCGGGCTGCTCCTCGGTTATACGATGCTGTGCGATTTGATTTTCGGATTGTTGGTCGCGGGAAGTGGAATCGTCTGGCTGATGCGGCTTGCGGACCAGATCGGCGTGGTCGGCATGCGTGCCTTCGCGCAGATGCGCGGACAACGAATCCGCGCCACGCGCGCCGCCGTGTTCATTCTTGTATGCGGTATTGCAGCGATGGTTCCACTCGCGCTGTTTGCCGCCTACTGCCATTCCATTTTCGGATCGTTTTCCGTTCCCTACCAATATGAAGTCAGCGAACGCTTCCGCGAAGGAATGTCCGCGGGCATCATGGGCGTCACCGCGCCGCGGCTTGACGTGATGTGGTTCATCACTTTCCATCCCTATCGCGGACTCTTCTTCTGGTCCCCCATTGTGATCACGGCGGTTCTTGGCTGCATGGTGGCGACGCGGCAGTACGGCAAGCGGCGCATCGTCGGATGGCTGGGCCTCTACAGCCTCATTGCGTATCTGCTTTTCAATGCAGGATATTACATGTGGTGGGGAGGTTGGTGCATGGGGCCGCGCTTCCTGCTCCCGGCGCTGCCATTCGCGCTGCTCGGCCTCGGCGAGCTGATGCGCGAAGACAAACTTTCCATCTTTGCAAGGTCATCGCGTCA
>JADZDZ010000287.1 GCA_020850785.1 Candidatus Sumerlaeota bacterium
ATCCAGGTTCGCAAGGTGCTGATCGAGCCTGCGGTGGACATTAAGCAGGAGATTTATCTGGGGTTGATTCTGGACCGCGGAACGCAGCGGCCGGTGATCATGGCGTGCGCGGAGGGCGGCGTGGAGATCGAGGAGTTGGCGGTGACGAATCCCGATGCGATTTTGAAGCTGCCGATTCCGCCGACCTATGGCCTGCGTCCGCATCATGTGCGTGAGGTGGCGACGTTCCTTCGGATTCCCGACACGGCGGTGAAGTCCTTCAATGCGATCATGGAGGGGCTGGTGAAGGCGTTCTACGACAAGGATTGTTCGCTGGCGGAGGTGAATCCGCTGGTGATCACGGGCCTTGGTGATGCGATCGCCTGCGATGCAAAGATCAACTTCGATGACAATGCGCTGTACAAGCATCCGGAACTGGAATCGCTGCGCGACACGGGCGAGGAGGAGCCGCTGGAGGTGCTGGCGACGGAGAAGAAGCTGAACTATGTGAAGCTGGACGGGAAGATTGGTTGCATCGTGAACGGCGCCGGTCTGGCGATGGGGACGATGGACATTGTGAAGCATTTCGGCGGCGAGCCGGCGAACTTTCTGGACATCGGCGGCGGGGCGAAGGCGGAGCAGGTGGCGGATGCGCTGAAGCTGATCACGGCGGATCCGAACGTGAACACGATCTTCTTCAACATTTTCGGCGGGATCGTGCGCTGCGATCTGGTGGCGCAGGGCATCCTGCAGGCGCTGGACAGCCTCGACAAGTTCCCCTATCCGATCGTGATCCGACTTTCGGGGACGAATGAGGAAATCGCGAAGGCGCTGCTGGAGGAGAACAAGGCGAAGGTGAAGGCGAAGGGCGTGGAGATGACGCTGACGCCGACGATGTCGGAGGGCGCGCGCAAGGCGGTGGAAATCAGCAAGGGGCGCGCGGCGGCGTGATGCTGCAGAAGGTCGAACAGCGGTTCGCGTCATTCTATGGCGTCAGCGGGGGGATGCTGCTGACGCTGTGGCAGGGCGTGCGGGAGTTCAGCTTTGGGCGGAACGACCGTTCGCGGCTGCTGCGGCAGATGCTGCGCGTGGGCTACGAGACGGTGCCGCTGGCGATGCTGATCGGGCTGTTCACGGGAATGACGGTGGCGCTGGGGACGGGGATCGTGCTGGCGGAGTTCAACCAGGAGGTCTTCATCGCGAGCGTCGTTTCGGAATCGGTGATCAAGGAAATGGGGCCGGTCTTCACGGCGTTCATCATCGCGGCGCGGGTCGGTGCGTCGATGACGGCGGAGCTGGGGACGATGGCGGTGAACGACGAGATCAACGTGCTGCGGGTGCTGGGCATCCGGGTGAATCGCTACCTTGTGATGCCGCGGGTGCTTGCGGCGATGACGATGACGCCGGCGCTGACGGCCTATGCGACGTTGATGGGCCTTGCGGGGGGCGCGGCGATTTCGATGCTGTACTTCGATGTGTCGTGGGTGACGTACCGGACGGAAAGTTTTCGCTACATTTCCCTGGATGAAATCGTGAAGGGGATGGTGGTGAAGGCGTTCGTGTTTGGTTGTATATACAGTAGTGTGTGCTGTTATCTGGGAATGACAACGCGCGGAGGAGCGGAGGGCGTGGGACGTTCGACGACGTCGGCGGTGGTGTGTTCACTGGCGGGGATACTGGTCGCGAATTACCTGCTCACGCGGTATCTGTTCGGCGCATGACTTCGCCTCCGCCGGCAAACGACAAGGAAATCGTGGAATGTCCGGAAATACAAAAAACATTGTGACAGTGAAGGAAATCGCCAAGCGCGCGGGCGTTTCGGTTTCGACGGTTTCGCGCGTGCTGAGCGGCGCGGACACGATGATTCCGATCAGCGAGAAGACGCGCAGGCGGGTGTTGCAGGTGTGCGAGGAGATGCAGTTCCTGCCGGACGTGAATCATGGGAGGCTGCAAACGCGGCGCAGCCACACGATCGCGCTGCTGGTGCGGCGCTACTCCACGACGATTCCGGACCAGTTCATCTTCGACGAGGCGATTGGCCGTTTCCTGAGCACGCTGGAGACGGACCTGGGACGCGCTGGCTACGTGATCACGATTCAGGGCGTTGACGATGAGTATGAGGATTCGCGCGAGTACCTGAAAATCCTGCGCAACAATACGGCGGATGGGCTGGTGGTGTGGGGTGCGTTCCGGGGATCGGATGCGTATGTGCGGCTGCGGGATGAGCAGCGTCCCTCCATCGCGGTGGCCTTCCCGAATGATCAGGCGGCGAACTTCATCATGCCGGACAATGAGCAGGGGGCCTATGACATCACGCGGCATCTGGTGTCGGTGGGGCATCGGAAGATTGCGCTGATGAATGCGGGAAGCGGCGAAATTGTGGACACGCTTCGCGAGCGCGGCTACCAACGCGCCATTCAGGAGGCGGGTGGAACGCCGGTGCTGCTGAGGGCGAACTATTCCGTTAAGGGTGGCATGGTGGCGGCGGAAAAACTGTTCGCGAATCGCGACGGCGTGACGGCGGTGTTCGCGGCGAATGACCTGATGGCGATCGGGACGATGCAGGTGGCGCAGCGCCATGGCCTGCGGGTGCCGGAGGATTTCGCGATCGCCGGCTTCGACGGTTCGTCGCACGGGGAAATCACGTCGCCGCCGATCACGACGGGGCGCCTGCCGCTGGAGGAGATGGGCACGCTTGCGGCGAGGCACATCGTTGAGATGATCGAGGGGAAGAACACGGGCGGCTGCCAGATCACGCTTCCGGTGGAGGTGCTGCGGAGGAAGAGCACGGGAGGCTGATGGCGCCGCCTTTTCCTTCCGGGAATCCGATCCATCCGGGATCGCTGACAATTACCGCAGGAACTGTTGTCCCTTGGCTGTTGGCATGTTCCTGATTTGCTCGAAGAACTCCGTGTGTGTGATCAGCGTGGGCCATTCAAGGTTGGCGGAGATGGAAAAGTCGCCGTCGGAAAGGCGCTGAACCTTGAGGGTTTTCAACTGACCAAGTCCGTTGATGTCGCGTATCTGTGCCTTGTGGGGGTCCTTCACGCGACTGTAGAACGGAGCGGTTTGTTCCCGGAGTTGGCTCCACTTGATTTCGCCGGCGGCCAGCACAATTTTCAATGTCTTGAGTTGTCGTTCAGCGATGACTCGCTTTCGCGGAGACTTGAGCCGCGCGAACAGATCGTGCATTAGATTGGCAAAAAGAGCCTTCTGCACATTCTGTTCGATTTCGCGCAGCAGCCGCCGCGTTTGTAATGCAATTCCCTTCAATCCGAACTTGAGAAACGGAGTCAGGTCGTAGGTTTGCCGACTGACGGAACTCAAGGACGCCAAGTATGCGTTCTTCTCTTCGTAGTAGTAGTTGGACATCGCAATGAAGCAACTCTGGCGCAATCCGGCGCGTTGCAGGTAAAGTGCTTCAAGGGCGCGAACCGTGCGGCCGTTTCCGTCGAGAAATGGGTGCATCGCCGCGAGATGGAAGTGCATTCCGAGCGCCTGCACCAATAGATCGTGTTCCTTGTAGGTGGTCTGGATGGCATTCAAGAAAGCGGAGAATGCCTTTTCGCATTCCGCGCCACCTTCGCATCCCCGGTGACGGGGTTGTCCGAAATTGACGTTTTCCTCCGCCTTGCGGAGCTCCCCCGGCGGACAATGATCGTCATCCGCTCCCGTGACGATTCTTCGGTGAATCTCTTCGATCAATGCGCGGTTGATTGGGCGATCATCGGGAATTGCTTCGATCCATTGGTATGTGTTGCTGGAGGCCCTTGCCTGACGCTGGGAGCGTGTTTCCAGTTCTGTCGCCGATTCCGTCATGGCGACTTCCAATTCCTTCTCCGTGAATTCAGCGCCTTCGATTCTGGATGTTCCGGCGACTTCGCGTATGATTTGAAGTTTTTGAAGTCCTTCCACCCACTCCTTTTGATAGGGCATATTCCTGAGGGCGAGGATGGCCGCTTTGGCCTCGGTGAGCTCGTGAAAAATCTGGGAGGAATCGTACCGGAGCCAGGCTGTCGGGGTGTTGTATTTGATCATTTCATTTCCACTTCATTTCCAGCCTGTGATTTTTTAAATCACTAAATATCAGGCTTTTACAAGTCAATGGCTGTCTTTCGTTTCTATTTCATTTCCATTCTTATAGCACTCGTTGTGGAAGCTTAAAGGAGGCGCCGAGGCCCGCTTGATGCGGGATTGTTGCTCCTTTCGCGGCGTGGGCTTGGTTCGTGGGGGAAGTTCCAGCGTCAGGGTTTGGCGTGGCGGGAGGTCGACAGCGGAAATGCGCGATCACGCATGCAGTGACGATGCCGCCTTTTCCCTTGCTGGCTGATGGCACCTCGCCGTTAATTCGCGCCCCTTTGGCGCGGCGTTGCGCGGGGCGGAAGGCCCGCTGGTACGGAGCCAGTTCCTTCTCAAATCACGACTTACAGGAAAGTAGAGGCATTTGCCAAGTGTCGCAGGTTGCTGAGTCTTCCACAAAAAAGGGAGGCGATGGTTCGACCCTCGCCGCCGTGTTGAATAAAAAGGATGAGGTGATTCCCTTCGATATTCAGGAAGAGGAGCGCCTGCCGGGGTCGCGTGTGCGCTTCAAGTTGAAGCTGAAGGAAGAGGCGATCGCGGGGCGCTTGGAAGACACGCTGAAGGAGTTTGGCAAACAGGTTCGCGTTCCGGGATTTCGTCCCGGCAAGGCGCCGAAGAACCTGATTCGCAAGGGCTACGAGCAGCCGGCGCGCGAGGAAACCGTGAAGCGCATGGTGCAGCGGCTGGCGGACCTTTATGCGGACCGGCAGAAGTTTGAGGTGCTGTCGCAGCCGTACCTGCTGAGCTGGAGCAGCACGGCGGATGCGGGCACGACGGTGGAACTGGCGCTGGAAATTCATCCCGAAGTGAATGTGGATGACAAGACGCTGGGCGACATCACGGCGCACGTTCACAACATCAGGATCGACGACGAGTATGTTGAGAAGCGCCTTCAGGCGCTGCGCGAGCAGAACGCGACGTTCCTCGCGGTGGATGGGGCGAAGTATGAGCCAAAGGACGGGGCGCTGGTGACGTGCCTTGTGACGGATGAGGCGGGCAATGTGCTTCAGGATCGTTGTGCGGAGAAGTACTACACAACGAAGGTTGAGGATGAAATGCCGGAGCAGATCGCGGCGGCGCTGGTTGGCAAGCAGAAGGGCGACCGCGTTGTGATGGACCTTGATGAGGATTCGGAATTTGAACCGGGCGTGAAGGAAAAGATTCACTACAACGTGGAACTGTTGGAAGTGAAGAAGCGGAATCTGCCGGTGTTGGATGATGAATTTGCGAAGGACGTGAATGACGAGTACAAGTCATTGGACGACCTGCGCAAGGCGGTGCGCGAGGGCGCGGCGAAGGAAGAGGAAATGCGCCAGCGCGACGAGGCGCTTGCGGCGATTTATGACACGCTGCGTGGGCGCGTGGATTTCGACCTGCCCCGCGGCATGGTGGAAAACACGGCGAACAAGTCGATCTCGGACATGGAGCATCGGCTCAACAGCATCGGAATGTCGCTGCGCACGATGGACGAGCAGATCATTCGTTCCTACGCGGCTTCCATCCAGGAGCAGGCGCGCACGAACGTGAAGAACTACCTGATCATGCGCCAGTTGGCGAAGCACCTGAACGTGACGCCGACGGAAGCGCAGATCAACGAGGCGCTTGACAATGCGGCAAAGCAGACGGGCCGCAAGGCGCTGGCGATTCGCGCCCAGCTTGAGGCGAAGAAGCAGTGGGATCAGTTCGTGCAGGACCTGACGCTGAAGCTGACGAACGACGTGGTGCTTTCGAAGGCAAAGCGCGACGTGCATGACATCACGGTCGGCGAGTTCGAGAAGATGCAGCGTGAGAAGCAGGAAGCTCAGGCCGCAAAATTGCGTGGTGAGGGTGTGGCGCACGATCACAGCCATGGCGACCATGGCCACGATCATGACCATGATCACGATCACCACGATCATTCCCACAAGCACTGATTGCGCGCGGGAGGACGTGGTGGCATGACAGACTTCCCACTGGAGGTGCTGAATTGACAAAACGTCTTCCCGCTGAATACATCCGCGGTTTTCGTCAGGCGGAGGAGCAGGCGCGCGACCTTGGCCTGATTTCGCCTCATGTTCCCCGTGCAGACGAGGACGATGATGACGCGAATTACTACATCATTCCGAAGCCAATGGTTTATGAGGAGGACGAGCGCGGCACGCAGCGCTACGACCTCTATTCGCGGCTGCTGAAGGACCGCATCATCTTCCTTGGCCGCGACATCGATGATCGCGTCGCGAATCTGGTGACGGCGCAGTTGCTGTTTCTGGAAACGCAGGACCCCGGCAAGGACATCAACTTTTACATCAATTCACCGGGCGGCGTCATCACGTCCGGAATGGCGATTTATGACACGATGCAGTTTATCCGTAGCGAAGTGGCCACGGTGTGCATTGGCCAGGCGGCGAGCATGGGATCGTTTCTGCTGCTGGTTGGCGCGAAGGGAAAACGGTCTGCGCTGCCACATGCGCGCATCATGATCCACCAGCCGCTGGGGGGTGGGCGCGGAACCGTCTCCGAGATGATGATTCAGTACAAGGAGATGATGCGCGTGCGCGACATGGTGTACGCGGCGATGGCGCAGCACACCGGCAGGACGGTTGAAGAGGTTGTTGCCGCCTGCGACCGCGACCATTTCATGGGGCCGGAGGAAGCGAAGGAATTCGGCATCATCGACCAGATCGTGGAGCGGAATGTGACCGCGGCGGCGCCAAAGAAGTAGGCTCCGGGGGCTTCCCAAAGGCTCCAATTTACAACAATGTAGGCAATCAAAGCCCTGGTCTGGCGATCGGGGCTTTGCTTTTGATGCCATGGTGGGGGGATGCGGGGCCGTGGAATTGGTTGCGGCGGCGGGGTGGCGGGCGCTAGGGGGTGGGACAATCAGGCAGTTGCTCCAAGTTGATTGCGCGTCGTTTTATGGCGTGGGTGTTTCATCCGCGCATTCCGTAAGGGGCCGCGAAGCCTTCGGGTGTTCGATAATTGGATATTTGGGTGAAGAAATCGATGAGTGGAAAGTCGCCTTGGGAACTGCAGGGAGGTCAGGCATAGCTCATGGCCTCGGTGGAGAATCTTAAGAATCTGAACCCTGCCAATTTTGCGCTGGTGATGGCCACGGGCATTATCTCGATCGCGGCGCATCATCAGGGCTTCGATCTGATTTCGGCGGTCCTGTTTGATTTCAGCGTGGTGGCCTACGTGATCCTTTGGGTGTTGTATGTTGGGCGCGCTGTTTACTATCCGGGGCGATTCTGGGGGGATTTTCGCGATCACATTCAGGGGATGGGTTTCTTCACGTCCGTGGCGGCGACGGGTGTGCTGGGTTGCGAGGTGCGGCTGCTGACGGAATATCATTCGGTCGCGGTGGCGTTGTGGTGCGTTGCGGTGTTTTTGTGGATCAGCCTGATTTACGGAGTGTTCACGGGGCTGATCACGAAGGAGTCGAAGCCGAGCATTGCCGATGGCATCAACGGTGGGTGGTTGCTTGCGATCGTGGCCACGCAGGCGGTGGCGGTTCTGAGCACGGGGATTTCGCCGTTCCATGCAGAGTATCGCGAGTCGTTGTTGTTTTTCGCCTTCGTGACGTGGTTGTTCGGCGGGATGTTTTACATATGGATCCTCTCGCTGATTTTTTATCGCTACATGTTCTTCCAGTTTTCTCCGAAGGACCTGACGCCTCCCTATTGGATCAACATGGGCGCGGTGGCCATCACGACGCTGGGTGGGGCGGAGTTGATCGCAAACGCGGCGTCATCGCGGTTTCTCGCCGAACTGACTCCGTTCCTGAAGGGGTTCACGTTCTTCTTCTGGGCAACGGCCACTTGGTGGATTCCGATGCTGGTGATTTTGGGTGTGTGGCGGCACGGGTTGCAGCGAATTCCGGTGCAATACAGTCCGCTGTTCTGGGGCGCGGTGTTCCCGTTGGGGATGTACACGGTGTGCACCTATCGCCTTGCGGAGACGACGTCGGCGCCGGTGATTTCCGCGATTCTGGGGGTGTTCATATACTTGGCGATCGGAGGCTGGGCGTTGGCCTTTGTGGGCTTGGTGAAGAGCATCGCGGCGAACATTTGCAGGCCGCACCAGCAGTCCGCGTCGTAGGATTCGGGCGGGTCGGGAAAGACGTTACGGAAAAGGCACTTTCGCGATCGTTTTCTCGCTATTCCTGAAATATTGCAGGGGCATCCGAAGATTGCGAGGGCGGGACGCCCTCGCCACGAAAGAACGGGTGAGGTGGATGGGGTGCCTCAGTGTTGTTGCTGTTGCTGCGGTTGTTTTGGCGGGAAGGCGGCCATGAAGCTGGAGAGCATGGGGTTGCTGTTTGCGGGGACGATGGTGATGGGCATGCCGGCCTCCTGAATGCGCTGTATTTCGAGGAGCTCGAAGAGGGCCTGTTCCACCTTGGGGTCCTGAGCGATTTTTTGAAGCGTCGCGCCAACGACGGCAGGGCGGATGGCGGAGGCGCGGGCGAATTCGATGGCGGCCTGGCGTTCGGCGGTGCTGGCGATGATGCTGACTTCGTTGGCGCCGCTCTGCTTGATGGCGGCGGTGACCTGGCGCAGGCGGTTGATGACCTTGGCTTCGATCTGGCGGATCATTTCGGTGTCGCGGAAGTGTACCTTGCGTATATACACGCTGCCGACGGAGTAGCCCCAAGTGGTGGATTTGGCGGAGACTTCGGTGCGCACGGTCTGGCTCATTTCGTGGCGGTCCTCCAGCATGTTTTCCAGCGGCATGTTGCTGAGGCAGCGCACGGTGGCGTTGGTGACGTTGGCGGAAAGCGATCCGCGCGGGTCGGCGTTCTTGAACAGGTATGCGATGGGATCGGTGATGGCCATTTCGTACCAGATGCCGATGCCCATGGGGGCGCCTTCCTCGCTGTTGACGGGCTGGCTGCGCAGGTATTCCTGGTCGAGGCTGAGGTCGACGACTTCGCACTTGCCGAAGAAGTGGACGAGGAAGGCCTTGGGGCCGAGCTTGAGGGGAAGGATGTGGAGGCCCGGTTCGTCGAGGACGGCGATGACCTTTCCGAACAGTATATACACGCGGCAGGTGCGTTCCTGAACGGTGGTGTAGATGCCGAAGAGGCGGATGATGCCGAGAATGATCGGTACGATGATGAAGAGCGCGATAAAGGTGACCGCGGCGGTGACGATGAATTCGATCATGAGCGCTGCTCCGTGATGAGATGGCGTGTCTGCGTGAGGAGGGAGAGGCGTGCGTTGCGCAGGTAGAGGTCGAGCGCGTCGCCGCTTCCCTGATTGAGCTGGGTGAGTTGTTCTGCAAGGCGGCGCAGGGGTTCGGCCTCGGCTTCGGCCTTGAGCGTTTCGATTTCGACGGCGCGCTTGCTCTGAACGATCTTCTGGTCGGCGGCGGCCTGGGCGAGGCTGATGTCGGAGGAGACCTGATTGTGTGCGGTGTTGATCGCGGCGAGGGCCGATTCGACTTCCTGGGGCGGGTCGATGCTGGTGATGAGTGATGCGTCAAGGATGATGCCATAGCGCGCGGCGGAGGAGGCACATTCGCGGTCCATGTGCTCGTTGATGTCGCGAAGGTTCTTGCGCAGGTCGTTGATGGAAATTCCAACGGAAAGGGGGGCGTCGGGTGCGACGCCGGCGGTGGGGATGGGAGCGTTGTCGTCGTCGGCGTTGGGGGCCTCGAAGTTTGCGATGCGGTCGCGGAGGATGGAAACGAAGTAGCCCATGACGTGGGCGATGGGGTTTCGGACGCCGTAGAGGTAGGCGTAGATGTTCCGTTCGCTGACGCGCCAGCGTATCTGGCCCGCGAGCGCGATGTTAAGTTGGTCCTTGGTGACGGCTTCGAGGAAGGTGCCGCCGGCGTTGGCGCTGTTGTTTTCGGGGTCCCAGGCCATGCTGGCGGTCATGGTGGTGATGGGGACCTTGATGACGCGCTGCCAGGGCCACTTCCAGTAGGGGCCGCCCGGTTGGATGACGCGAAGTTGCGGGTATGCGTAGCGCGCGCGTTCATCGGGACGAAGCGATTCGGCGATGGGATCGTCGGCGGTGCTCATGCCTTCGATGCGCTGCGCGCGGCCAAAGCTGGTGATGATGGCGCGTTGGTCCTGATTCACGGTGTAGAAGCCGGACAGGCCGTAACGCACGATGAACCAGACGATGAATCCAAAAACCAAGCCAAGCAGCATGGTGAAATCCCCGTTCGTGGAGAGTGTGTTTGTTCTACTACGATGATAGTGGGGAACTATTCAAGGAGGGCTATGAAAAAGGGGGCGAATTGGAAGGAGATGGCAGAAACGCAC
>JADZDZ010000288.1 GCA_020850785.1 Candidatus Sumerlaeota bacterium
GCCAATCCGGGTAAAGCCATGGATGGTGGTCGTGGGCGTGGCGGTTTTCCTCGCGGCCATGGTGGAAATCCAGTTTTCCGTTCCCTCATGGCAATTTTTTTACGGCCTGCTGAGGGGGCCGCTGAAATTCCTTGATTCAACCATCACCACGGCCAACGAGTTCGTCGCCGAACTGACGATCATCGTCATCATTATAGTGACGTGGATTCACCAGCCAAGGCTGCGGCACACAATCGCGCCCTATTTGCTGGCTTTGCTGATCTCATCGACGATCGTCAATGTGACGAAGGTGATTGTCGGCCGCGCCCGGCCCCACCATGGCGCCCAGATGGACGACAGGGAGCGGCGCGAGGTTGAGGAGTACCTGAAAACCCATGACAACCCGGTTCTCAAACCGGAGCGGGGGGATTATTGGCTGTTCTTTTCAAAGGACCGCCCCGGCGTCGAATTCCTTAGTTGGTTCACCGGCGATCGCAAGATGATGGATCGCAGGAAAACCATGACCACCGGTGACTATTCGTCCTTCCCTTCGGGGCATGCAACCAGCGCGTTCCTTCTGGCGCTGTATTTGTCGATCATCTACCCGCGGGCGCGTCGCCTGTGGTATGTGCTCGCAGTGTGTACGGCGCTCTTCCGCATCAGGGACCAGATGCACTATCCGGGAGACGTGATCGCTGGTGCATCGATTGGCTGGTTGACGGGACTGGCGATCTTTTCCCGCGAATGGGCCGCGCGATTCGGCTTCAGTGTTCAGCGGAAGCTGGAAAAGATTCTCGGTTCGAATAAATCGTAAGGAACGGTTCCTTTTCCTTTTCGGGAATCCATTCAGCCACCTTGTGGGCGGGGCCGTCGTAGCACTCGCGGATATCCTCCCAGGTTTCCTCACGTCGCACGGCCACGTACACAGGTGCGTCAGAAGCCAGCAATGAGCAGACCTCGTCGGCGCTGCGGTGAATCTGCATCGTCCCCCGGAAGAATTGAAGCCCCATTAGCGAATCGGCGTAGGTGAGCTCAACGCCCGCAGGGATTTCTTTCGCCGCACGCTTCACCAGCAGGGAGCGGCGCTCCTCCTTTGTGACGTTCATGAAATGGTACGCCTTCACGCCGCCCAGCATGAGGAGCGCGATCGCGGGATAGGCCTTCAGAAGGAGTGGGATACGCGCCGGTCCCAGCAGCCGCACAATCTCCATCCCCGCAAGCAGCGCCGCCGCAGGAATGATTGGGAACTGGTGATCGAAGCGTTGATGCGGCGACAGCGAGAAGATCAGCAGTCCGAAGAGGAAGTAACAAGCAAGGAACATTCGCGCGAAGGCTTCCCGTGTGCGGGACCTGCGATCCTTGAAGGCGCGCCAGAACGCCATCACCGCAAAGATCGACCACGGCAGAAATCGCGAGAGGAAGTAAAGCGGTGGCTGATGAATCTTCGACCCGATGCCGTCACCACGTGCGCTTTCCGTCGCGTGCCCCACCAATTCCTTCCCAATGATTTTGTCAATCAGCGGATCGCCCGCCTGAAGGTAGGCGGCGTAAAACCATCCACCCACCACAACTGCGAAGAAGAGAATTCCCGCGCAATGACCGATGGCAGTCCGCTTCATGTTTGCTTCGCGCGTGGAGTCCTGCGCGAGGAAGGTCGCGATGAATCCCCCCGCGACGAGGATGGTTCCAATGGGGCCCTTTGTCAGCGTGGACAGCGCGGACAGCACCCAGAACCAAAACCAGTTTAGCCGCCCGCGATAAGCCTCCAACGCCGCCAGCGCCGATGCGAACACGAGCACCATGAACAACCCGTCGGTGCGCGCGAGGTGAACCATCTTGATCGACGGATTCGAAAGCAGCAGGACCGCGCTGCCCACGAATCCCGCGACCTCGTTCCCCAGCCTGCGCCCCTGAAAAAAAACCAGCAGCGCCGTCGCCAGCACCGCCAGCGCCCCCACGGAGTAGAGGCTGATTTCATTCAACCCGCCGGTGAATTTTGAGGCCAGCGCCCCAAGCCACGCGTAGAGGGGCGGCTTCGACATCATGTCACCGTCGGAATCATGCTGCGCCAGCCAGTTCCCGTTGACCAGAATGTCCTGTATATACATCGCCGGACGTTCCTGGTCGTCGTCCATGATGTTCGTGCCATCGAACAGGCGCAGCAGCGTCAGCGCCAACCAGGTGACGACGAGCATCGCCATCAGCAGCCTTGTGCGTGCCTGCGTTGACCGTGTGTCGCTTGTCACTGGCAATGGCCAAGTGCGCCGCGCGCCCTGCGCAACGCCGTCATTCCTTCACGAGGCCGAAGGCGACCAGTTCGCGATGCGCCTTGTCCACCGCGTCCACCGCCTCCACGGACTCGGACCACTTCACAAGCTCGCGCAGGCCGTCCTCCACATTGATGCGGGCCTTCCAACCAAGCGATGCCACCTTCGACGGGTCGCCGATGCAGTGACGAATGTCACCGGAACGGTAGCTCATGGGAATTTCCGGCTCCAACTCCGGATGGTTCATCAAGCGCGCCAGATGCCGCGCGATGTCCGCCACGGACGTTGATTTGCCAGTGCAAAGATTGTAAGCTGCGTGATTGGCTGCGGGGTTCTCCAACAGGAAGAGCTTCGCCTCCACAAGGTCGCGGACGTTGATGAAATCGCGCGACTGCTTTCCATCCTCGTAAATCAACGGCGCCTTTCCATTCTTGATGCGTGAGGAAAAAATCGCCGCGACGCCGGTGTAGGGATTCGACAGCGACTGCCGCGGACCGTACACGTTGAAGTAACGGCAGGCGATCACGGGAATCTTGTGCGCACGCCCCACCAGCAGCGCGTACTCCTCCTGGTCCTTCTTCGTCAGCGCGTACACGGAGGTGCAGTGCAGCGGCTTTTCCTCCGGCGTGGGCGCCGCCTCCAGAACTTCGCCGCTCACCGGGTCGCGCATTTCAAAGTCGCGCTTTGCAAGCTGCGCGTCGGGACGCAGTTGCGGAAAGAGCGCCGCGCCATCGGACGGACGTCGGTACATTCCTTCGCCGTAGAGGCTCATGGAACTGGCGACCAGCAACCGCTGCACCGAGGTCTTTTCCGTGACCAAAATGTCCAGCAGGTTCGCGGTTCCGCCCACGTTCGCATCGGCGTAGCGCATCACCTGATACTGCGACTGGCCCACCCCCACCATGGCCGCGTCATGAATCACGGCATCGCATCCATCCAGCGCCTTCATCAGCGCCGCCCGGTCGCGCACGTCGCCACGGACGAATTCCGCCTCGCGGGCCAGATAGTCGGGAATGCCAGCAGCCTCCCCGTGAACCTGAGGCTCCAAGTTGTCAAACACGCGCACCTGATAGCCGCGTTCCAGCAACAGATCAACCATGTGCGAGCCGATAAACCCGGCGCCGCCAGTAACAAGAATTCTCTTAAACATATCTCATCAGGGCCATTGAAAGGAGACCACGGTGGTTGCGTGGTGCGGACCGTATCAACGGCAAAATTCCTGCGAAAAAGTGGCGGTTGTGGTCTCGATTTGAGACTCATTCGTATAACTTTACAACCCACCTCTTGAGTGAAATCGGTCCAAATTCCCCAACCGCAACAATTTGCATTTAGCGGCCGCTCAGGCCCGTCTTTTTCTATCAATTTGGACAGTTCCAAGGAGACAACAAA
>JADZDZ010000289.1 GCA_020850785.1 Candidatus Sumerlaeota bacterium
CATGTTGGAAACGCGGCTGGCGCTGGGCGCGGCGTCCCACATGGCTGGCGCGGTTGATGCAATGGACGTCGATGGTCACATGCTGACCACGAATGATCCCTTCCCGCCGGGAAGCCTTCGTGAATTCAGCGCGGAGCTTCCGCTCGGCGACGGCCCCGGTGTCGGGCTGCCAATGATCACCTTCCCCTAAAAGAAGATCGAATTTTTTCCAAACCCAGACTCAAAACTCATTCGCTGGAGGCGAATCCGTTGATCAACAAGAACGCAATTCATCGCAAGCGCATCGTCCACTTGGCGGAAGGCAACTTTTCCCTTCGCAATTCAAAGATGACGACCGGCGTCCTGCGCTACGGCTACCATGAATCCGTGGCCGTGATCGATTCCCAGTACGTCGGCAAGACGGCGCAGGAAGTGGTTGGCTGCGGCGGCAACGTTCCCGTGGTGGCGTCGCTGGCGGATGCGATGAAGTATCGCCCGGAGGCGCTCCTGATTGGCATCACGCCAACCGGCGGCCGCCTGCCGGAGCCAATGAAGACGCTGTGCCTGGAGGCGATTTCGCTCGGCCTTGATGTCTATGCGGGCCTCCATGATTTCCTCACTGATGACGAGGAACTTGTCGCTGCGGCGCAGAAGCACAACGTGAAGCTGTGGGACATTCGCAAGCCTCCGAAACAAATGCCCGTGGGTGGTGGCCTGTGCCGCTGGGCGAAGAGCTACATTTCGTTGATGGTGGGAAGCGATTGCGCCATCGGCAAGATGACTGTGGCGCTTGAAATCGACCGCGAGGCCAAGCGGCGCGGCGTCAAATCGGAATTCGTCGCAACGGGCCAGTGCGGCATCGCGATCGCCGGCTGGGGATCGCCGATTGACGCCATTCCCGGCGACTTCATGGCGGGCATGGTTGAACGCGACGTCATGTCGGTGGACGGCGCGGACCTGATCCTTGTGGAAGGTCAGGGGTCGTTGCTCCATCCCGGCTTCAGTTCCGTCACGCTGGCGTTGTTGCACGGCGCCATCCCACATAGCCTGATTCTTTGCCATCAAACAACGCGCAAGGAAATTTCCAAGATCAAGGATGTCCCGATTCCGCCGCTGCCGGAAGTGATCGAACCCTACATCCGGCTCGCGAGCCCTTTCCGCAAACCGGAGCTCATCGGCGTGTGCCTGAACACAAGCGGCACAAGCGAAGAGGAAGCGCGCGCCGCAGTGGCCGAGGCGGAGAAGACATGCGGCGTCCCCGCGTCTGATCCGGTGCGCTTCGGGGCGGGGAAACTCGTCGATGCATTGATCGAGCATCGCAGGAAACTGGGATACTGACAAGAACAGCAACGCGATAATCGAGAGGCGCGGACTCACATCCGCGCCTCTCTTGTTTTTATTTGCGACTGGTGAAGGCGATGATGATCGGAATAATGACGGCCAACGCCGCGAGAATCGCGAACGTGATCTTCACATAACTCCACGGCCGATCGCCGCACACTTCGCCAGTGCGGGCGTTGATCACCACGCGATAGGTTTTATCGCGCAGGCGGTAGGCCGACAGCCACAGCGGCATCAACACATGCTTGAAGGTAACGCCGTCCACCTGCGTCCTGATTTCACTGATCTGCTGCACATCGCCGCCGATGTCGCGCCGCACAAGCGTTCGAATCTCGCTGTCCATGATCGAACGGGCCGTTGCATAGCCATCGCTCAGCGCCACCTGATAGCGCTCCGTGCGAAAACCGCTAAGGTACTCGTCGCGAAACGGCTGCAACGCGTTCAGGTCCCACGGCTCCAAATCGTGGACGAGGTCACCGGGCACGCTGCGCGAGGCACAAACTGTGATGTCGTTGAAGAAATGCCTGATGTTGCCGGAAACGGGCGTCCATCTGGTCCGACGCTCGGAGCGCCGATTCTTCCCTGATCCCACGGTCACGTAGTAGTGATCGCCGCGCTGCCCCGTGTAGTAGCTCCAGGTCATGGCATCATAGGTCCAAAAGGGAACGTACAGCCCCGCGATGCGGCCAAGCTCCGCCGCGTACTTGAATTTATTGGGTGCGAACCAGCGGGACTTCACCCAGTCCTTGAAGACCCCTCGCGCCTGCACGCTGGTGATGCCGAAGGGAAGCACCGCCTTTGGTTCGATGATGGGCTGCGGAGTTGTGATGGGGTTGTCGAGGTGGGTGCCACAGAACGGGCACTCCTCCGTGACCGTGGTGCTGCTCATCATGACGATGGCGCCGCAGCCGGTGCAGCGCCGCTCCCCTTGTACGCCCTGCATCACCTTTTCCACGACATCCCCCTCGCGCACGAACCGCTCGAAGGGGAGTTCCTGAATCTCCTCCGCAGACTGGGGGATTTGTTTCACGAACCCGCAATGATTGCAAACGAGCGTCGTCGTTCCCGGCGCATACTCCATCCCCGCACCGCATTGTTCGCAGGGGAACATGCGACCTTCGGGAATTCCAGAATCCGTGTGGTTTACTTCGGGGGGCGCGGAGTCCACAGAGACAGGCTTCCTAACCTCTTCACAAGAGTCTTGAAATGACGCGTGATTTCAAGTCGCTGCTATTTCGGAAACGGCGGAGGCACGGCGAAGGCGGAAATCAATTCCGCCACCTGATTGGCGGGTTTCCATTCGCTCATTCCCTGCTTCCAGACCAGCGTGTCACGGTTGACGGCGCCGCCCGCAATTTTTTCGCGCAGCACGGCGTCATCGAACGGCCCCTGCTGCGCGCCATCAACAGCCACGTACCAGCTTACGGCGGACTTGCCGGGAAGCGGCGGCGGAACGCTGGAGCCGGCGCTTCCCGGCGTCATGGCGTTCGTCATCTGGTTCCCCATCGCAAGGCCCGCAGCGAGGCTGGCGCCAAGGCCCGCGAGGCCTGAGGGATTCTTTGCTGCATCGCCAAGGGCTTCCGCCGCCTGAAACTTCACATAGGCGTCCAGATTGCCCA
>JADZDZ010000290.1 GCA_020850785.1 Candidatus Sumerlaeota bacterium
ACCAAGAATCAGTGTGTCCACCTTCTCCAGCAGCGCCTTGATAACGCCAATCTTGGAACCGACCTTCGCGCCGCCAAGGATTGCAACCAGCGGACGCTTCGGTTTCTCCAACGCCTCCTGAAGGTACTGCAGCTCCTTCTCAATCAGGAATCCGCATGCCGCAGGGCGCAGGAACTGCGTCACGCCGCAGGTTGAAACGTGGTCGCGGTGCGCCGTGCCGAACGCGTCATTCACATAGACTTCACCAAGCGCCGCCATCTGCCGTGCGAATTCCTGACGCGCATCGGAGAACTTCTTCGTTTCCTTGTTCTTCTTTTCGTCCTCTTCCTTGTGGAAGCGCACGTTTTCCAGCAGCAGCACGTCGCCATCCTTCAGCGCGCCCCCGGCCTTCGTCACTTCCGGGCCAACGCAGTCGGGCGCCAGCGGCACCGGCTTCTTCAACAGTTCCGAAAGTCGCGCTGCCACCGGCTTCAGTGAAAATTCCGGCTTCCTTTCGCCATCGGGCCGGCCAAGGTGCGACGCGAGAACAACGCGCGCGCCATGATCAATCAGGTATTTGATCGTCGGCAGACTTTCCGTGATGCGAATGTCATCGGTAATTTTTCCATCATCATCCAGCGGCACATTGAAATCGCAGCGCACCAGCACGCGCTTGCCTTTGACATCGACATTTTTGACAGAAAGTTTAGCCACGCTCCAAATGCTCCGGTCTAAATTGAATCGCTTTCAGCGAGGGAGCAGGGTCGGGCCGATGCCGCCGGGTGGTCAAGCGAAGGGGTTGCTAGTAGGTCAGGTCCACATCGTCTTCGTCGGAGATGATCGACATGGAGACAATATTTTTCCATGAATCCATGATCGCTTGCGATGCGTTTCTTCGCTGGAGCGCTGCGGACACATCACCTTCCATTGTCTTGAGTTTTGGAAATCTTAGCAGCAATGAAAGTATGTCGCGCCAGTCGCTGCCGGCCTTCGGTCTCAACTTGCGTGATTCGAATGCGATGATCTTTTCGGCAACAAGTTCCGCAGGCTGGAGCACGGATATGTTCTGCACGCGGGTTGAAGGTGGAAGTATATCAATCTGCCTCACATCCACAAGATGCCTGTTCTTTTCTCCCTGCAATTGATATATCCGAAACCCCGCTCCCTCCTTGATCGAACGCACGCGCACCGCGATATGGAATCTGTCATTGATCTCGGCGCGAATTGATTCAGCAAGCGCTTCGGCATGGTTCGAATAAAGATCAATGCCCTCCGTCATGCGGACTTCATCAACATACAGGTTCACGGCCTGGGCACCGAAGAGGACGCAGTCATCCCGCCCCTCAAGGAAGGTCAGCACACAATCATGGATCATCGCGAGCGGATGCTGCTCGCGAATCAGGAATTCTTTGAAAGTGAGAGGGAAATCATATTTCATGTTACTTTTCCAGGTCTTGAATCCCGTTCTTGTCAAGGTAACCAACATCCGACTCCGAATCTTCCAAATCGTTGGGGTCTTCCTCCGGCAGTTCCTCGCCGCTAATTTCCTCCGCATGAAGGAACTGCCACAACTGCTCGGCTAGTTTTGCGTTCATCCCCTCCACCCCGGCAATTTGTGCGGCGGTGGCTTCGCGCAGGCGCGCGAGGCTGCCGAAATGCCGCAGAAGCATCTTCCGTTTCTTCGGACCGATGCCCGGCAAGTCCTCCAGTCCGCTCTTCAGGTTGGACATCGACCGCAACTTGCGATGATACGCCACGCCGAAGCGGTGCGCCTCATCGCGGATGCGCGTCAGGATGAACAGCGCAGGGTCGCTTTGATCGAAGACGACGGGCAGCTTGCGATTAGGCAGGAACACGCGCTCTTCCGTGCGAAGCTGCAACCGCACGCCTTCCTTGCCACCCACCAGCCGCGATTTTGCGAGGCCGCACACGGGCACCCTGCCGAGCAGTTCCAATTCCCGCAGGACTTCCACCGCAATGTTGAGCTGACCCTTGCCACCATCGATCACAATCAGGTCGGGCAATTCACCGCCTTCCCGCACGATGCGCGAGTATCGCCGCGTTAGAACTTCACGCATTGATGCGAAATCATCCTGCCCCTCAACCGTCTGCACCTTGAAGTGGCGATAGTTCGCCTTGTCCGGTTCACCATCGAGCAGACTCGTCATGGAGCCCACGACAAAACTCCCCTGAAAGTTTGAAATGTCGAAGCACTCGATGCGGCGGGGAAGCGTTGGAAGGGAGAGTTGCGATTGCAGATTTTCCAGCACCTGCTGCCGCGATTTTTCTCCAGCAAGCCTCTTCTCCAACTCATTGCGCGCATTCTTCGCCGCCATTTCCAGCAGCCGCAATTTTTCGCCGCGCTGCGGTGCAACCATCCGCACGGGGCCCTGTCGCTGTTCTGTCAGCGACTGGCGGACGATCTCCAGATTGGAGGGGAGCACGGACAGCACCAAATCGCGCGGCGCGTCGTGGGAGCCGTCATAGTACTGGCTCAGAAAGCCCTCCATGGATTCCTCGTCGCTTAGGCCGTGGTCCTTGAAGTCGTAGGCACGGGACGTGTCCAGCTTCCCCGCGCGAAACGTGATGACCATGAAGAGCATCCGGCCGCGCTCACGCACCAGCGCAATCAGGTCGCGATCAAACTTGCGATGGCTGACCACCTTTTCCTTCTCGATGGTCAGGTCGATCGCTTCCAACTGATCGCGGATGGCGGCGGCTTTCTCGAAGGCCAGCGCGTCGCTGTATTCCCACATTTTCTTTCGCAACAAATCCGCAACCTGATCGCGCTTCCCGTTCAGGAAGAGGATCGTCTGGTCCACGTATTCGCGATACTTCTCCCTGTCCGCGAGGCCCACGCAGGGAGCGCAGCAGCGATCTATCTGGTACAGCACGCATGGCCGGGTCCGGTTGCGCAGCACGTTGTCCGGGCAGGATCGCAGCGGAAAAATCCTCTGGAGGAACCGCATTGTTTCGCGCACGGAGGAACTGCTGGAAAACGGCCCGAAGTACAGCGCCTTGTCGCCCGCACGCCGCTTGCGAATGCGATGAATCCGTGGCCACTCGTGCGCCGTGTCGAGCCGCAGCGAGATGTACGTTTTGTCGTCCCGAAGTTGAATGTTGTAGCGCGGGCGGTGCTTCTTGATCAGCACGTTCTCAAGAAGCAGCGCCTCCTTCTCCGTGTCCGTGACGATCGTTTCCACGTCGGCCACGCGGCTGCGAATGAAGGGAACGTGAAGGCGCTCGTCCCCCTTGTCGCGAAAATATGAGCGAACGCGCGACCGCAGGTTGGCCGCCTTGCCGACGTAGATCACCTTCCCTTTGTCGTCCTTCATGATATACACGCCGGGCTGGGCGGGGAGCGTCTCCAGCAGCCGCTCCACCGGCAGAGACTCCGCAGGGGGAATTTCTTCCGGCGTGATGTTGGGAGGGGACTCGGTCATGGCATCAGACAACGCAGGGAGCGCGCCTGCCCGCGCATGTCAATACAGGTCGTCGTCGCGTTCAATGTAGACCGGATAGAGCACGCTGAAGGTCGAACCTTCCTGAAGGCGGCTCTTCACGCCAATCTGGCCATGGGTCGCGTTGATCAGCATTTTCGTCACCGCCAGACCAAGCCCCAATCCCTCATGGCCGCGCGTCAGTGAATTGTCCACCTGATAGAACTGCTTGAAGATGTTCTCCAGATTCTCCTTCGCGATGCCGGCGCCCGTGTCGCAGAAGTCGATGTATAGCAATCCATCGGTGACATGGAAATGCACGGTGACCACGCCGCCGCGTGGTGAAAACTTCACGGCATTGTCCAGCAGGTGGAAGAAGATTCGTTCCAGCGCGCGCTCATCGCTGAGGATGCGTGGAATGTGTCCATCCACCCGCGGCTCGATGGTCACGTCGTTGTCGCGACGGCGCTGCTCCAGACGGGGAATTGTGTTCAGCAGCACCGTCAGCGGCTCCACCGGCTCGATTGTGACCTCCACGGTGCCTTCCGCTTCGATCTCCGCCACTTCAATCAGGTCGTTCACGAGGTGAATCAGGTGGCCCGCATTCTTCATCACGCGCGTCAGCAACTGGCGCTGGTTCTCGTTGATGGGGCCGACGCGCTCCTCAATTATCAGGTCCATGAATCCGTTCATGGACGTCAGCGGCGTGCGCAGCTCATGCGAGATGATTGAAAGGACATTGGATTTGAGCTGGTCGAGCTGCTTCAGTTCCTGATAGGCGTTCGCAAGGTCCAAGCGCGCCTCCAGATTTTCCAGCGTCAGCGAGGACTGGCGCATGAACCAGTCCAGTTGATGCACCTCCTCCTCCGTCGCAACACGATCACCATCGAGGTGCCTGTCCACGAACAGCAGGGCGCGCAGCCCCTTGTTCGTTCGCAGGGGGATGATGCAGAAGTGTTCGGGCAGCAGCGCGAGCAGTTCCGACGGCATTTTTTTCACGGCCAATGATTTCTTCACGCAGCGCGGATGCTTCCACGCAACAGCTTCCTCCAGCAGGATCGCATCATCAGTCCCGGCGCGCCGCATTGGCAGCGTGATCTGGCGTACCCTGCTGGTGAAATCGGGATCATCATTGAGGCGCTGGAAGAGCACGATCCACGGCGTCGCGGCCTGCAGGGAATCCAATTCGGATTCGAGCATGCGCGGCGACGTGGATTCGCCGGCGTGGGTTTTGCCACGCAGGTAGGCGTCGTCGCCCTCCATGTCGCGCGCCAAATCGATCATCGCCTGATGCGATTCATGGACCAGAGCGTGGCGGC
>JADZDZ010000291.1 GCA_020850785.1 Candidatus Sumerlaeota bacterium
CGTCGCTGCCATCGCGACCGCCGGCGGGAGCGGGCCGCGCATCCGCCAGCTTGATCGGCATCAGCAGGGCGATACGATCCTCGTCCTCCCGGCCGCGGAACACGACGGGAGCCGTTGCGTTCTTGACAAACATGCGGACTTCGGGGGTGTCGAAGTGGCCGAGCGTGTCGATCAGGAATTGGTAGTTGAAGGCGATCACAAGGGCGGGGCCGCTGTAGTCGAGCGACATCTTGCCGTTGAAACTGCCCACGTCGTGCGCCGTGGAGGTGAACTTGCATCCGTTGTTGTCGAACTTCAGGATGATCGACTTGTTCTTGTCATCGGAGACAACGCCCGCACGGCGCGTCGCTTGGGAAAACTGGTCGCGATTCAGCGGGATCATCTGCGGGAAATCCTTCGGAATAACCGAATCGCAATCGGGATATTTTCCTTCGATGGCGTTGCAGCGGTAGATAACATTCCCGAAACGGGCCACGATCTGACGCGCGGAGAGCTCAACCTCCACGGGCCCCTCATTGGCCATGTTCTTGGAAAGGTTTTCGAGCAGCTTGCGCGGCACCACGAGCGACGCGGTGCCATGGCCTTCAATCTCCGGCAGCGATACGCTGATGCGGGCGAGCTTCTTGCCGTCGGTGGAAGTCATGCGCAGCTTGTTGTCGCGCAGTTCCACAAAAACGCCCAGCAGGACCTTGCGATGATCGCGCGTCGGCAGTGCATAGACGACGGCATCGATCATGTTCTTCAGCGCCTTCTGCGTCATCTGGAACCGCGTTTCGCCGGGATCGCCAGCCAAGTCCGGAAAATCGTCGGCGGGCGACGTCATCAACTTGTACTCGTTGGCATCGCAGGTCACCGTCACGCGATCGTTCTGTTCCTCCACGCTGACTTCAGACATGGGGGGGAGCAGCGAAACGATCTGGCCGAAGGTGTCTCCCGGCACGGTGGTGCGCCCCGGTTTTTTCACGGAGGCATTCAGGTTGACCGTCACTTGCGATTCGCTGTCGGACCCGCGCAATTGCACGCCGCGTTCATTGGTCTCGATCAGGATATTGGCAGTGATGGGCAGCGCGCTCGCGGCGCGGTCGATCAATCCAGAGACGACACGCGTTGCGGTTTCCAACTCTTTTTGCGCAACCTGAATGTGCATCGAAGGGAAGGCTCCAACTTGAAATGTGTTCCTATCGTCATTCGCGCGATGATGGTGTCAACCAGACCCGCCAAACGAGTTGGCAAAGTGCAGCCCGCTGAAAATCTTCGGGTCCACCATGACGCCCTTCATTTCCCTCATCCGCGCGAAGTGCGCAACCTGATCAAGTGCGACTTCGTGGACTTCAATCTGTTCATCGCCGATGCCGCCACCCTGTGCGATCCTTCTCGCGCCGCGGGCGCCCATCAGCATGATCAGTTCATTGCTGAGGCCGGGCGAAATCGGCCCCTTGGCCAGAGTCTCAAACCTGTCGGCCGCGAAGCCGGTCTCCTCCAGCAGTTCCCGCCGGGCGGCGTCCTCCGCCTGCTCGTCGTCGGCCTCATCGCCCACAAGGCCGGCGGGCAGTTCCAGCACGCGGCACCCCACGGGCGGGCGAAATTGTTCAATGAGCAGCAACTTCCCCTCATCGGTGACGGCCACGACCACGACGGCCCATTTGGCCTTCACGCGCTCCGTGTATTCCCATCCGCTGGCCAGGCGGAGCAGCCGCAGGTGCTTCCCTCCGCCGATTAGTTCCGCGTTTTCAGGCATATTGCTGATCTTTCCACAAGTTTGTCATTCCGGCACCCTTTCATTTGACCTCCATGCATTTCATTGCCTAGAAGTCCTTCTCTTCGAAATTTCTGTAGGCCAGCAGAACCTGACTGCCATTAATTTCCGGCGAAAGACAAACAGCGCGCCCACACTCACTCAATGACTCAAGCCTTCGCCGCTGGCGACATTATCCAAGGAAAATATGAGATCAAGGCGGTGCTTGGCACCGGTGGCATGGGGACGGTCTACCGTGCCCGCCAGATAGACCTTGGTCGCGACGTGGCAATCAAGGTTCCGAATCCGCAGGCGCTGGAAATTCCGGGCTTCCTGCAGCGGTTCTCGCGCGAAGCGCGCCTTGTTGCCAAGCTCCAGCATGACAACATCGTACAGGTTTACGAATACGTGGAGTTGCCCGAAGGCATCTTCATCGTCATGGAGTACGTGGAGGGGCAGGACCTTAAGTCGCTGATCACGCGCGCCCCGGCGGACCTGACGGTGAAGGACTTGGCGATCATCCTTCGCAGCGCCTGCGAGGGCCTTGCACATGCCCATGAAAACGGCATCGTCCATCGCGACATAAAGCCCCACAACATCATGGTGGAACAGCGCGCGCGCGGAAAATGGCGCGTAAAGATCATGGATTTCGGCATCGCTCATGCCGACGCCAACGCGCAGATGACAATGATGAACAATCAGGAGCAGTTGACTGTGACGGGCCAGGCAATCGGCACGCCAAGTTACATGTCTCCGGAGCAGATTCGCGGCAGCGGTGTTTCCGCCAAGAGCGACATTTACTCCATGGGCTGCGTGATTTTCTACGTGTTCACCCGCACAACCCCGTTTCAGGGCACCGGCTTTACCGTCGCGGCGTCACACCTCAGCGATGCACCGCCGGCGATCCGCTCCCGCGCGCCCGAATTGCCAGATGAAGTTGAAGCGGTTGTCTTCCAGTGCCTGAACAAGGACCCGGAGCAGCGCCCCATTGATGCCTCTGAATTGGGTCAGGCGCTGTTCGAATCGCTGATGCCGATTCAGGACAAGCACATGGCGGAAATCTGGCCGTCCTCGGAACACGCGGGCGGTGGCACGGATGTGCTTCGGCAGACGCGGCCGCTGGACGGGCAGACGAATCAACGCACGGAAACGGATGCGCAGGATCAACGATCATCCGTGCATCCCGCCGATTCGGAAAAGATACCCGGCGTACGCAACATGAGCAAGACGGCGACGCTGCCGCCGCGCGGTGCACTCCGCACGCAACCGGAGTCACCACATCCGGGGGCTTCTGAAAAAACCTCTGTCACGGGCCAGACCAGCCATACGATTCCCTACCAGCATGCGCAACCCGGCGCGCCGGCGGATGCGGGGCAGGCGCCGGCCGCCGCACCAAAGAAGAGTTCCTCCATGATGGTGCTGGCATTCCTGATCCCTCTACTGGTGATCGGAGTTGCCATCGGATATTACGTCGTCACGAACAAGCCCGGTTCCACGACCGTCTCCAACGGGAACGGCAGCTCATCGGGAACTTCAACGTCCACGGACTCGGCGCACGTTCCCACGCCGACGCCCGCTGCGACTCCCGAAGCAACCGCTGCCGCGACGGCGACAGTTTCCCCATCACCATCAGCGCGTCCCACGCCGAGCCCGGACCCCGTGGTCGTCCGCGTCGACAGCCTGAAGGGATTCTTTGCGAAGGCGACCTCC
Organism: Candidatus Sumerlaeota bacterium; assembly: GCA_020850785.1. Classification (GTDB taxonomy): domain Bacteria; phylum Sumerlaeota; class Sumerlaeia; order SLMS01; family SLMS01; genus JADZDZ01. The sequence continues at coordinate 3,446 of JADZDZ010000291.1, forward strand.
CTGAATGATCGCGCGCAGCTTTGGCAGCAGGCGGCATCCGATCCCAATGCGAAGGATTCGCGTCTGGCATCGTTGATTGATGAGATGGCGACGACCATCGTCAAGAATCCGGAAATGCACTCCGTGGGAGCAGGTCGCTTCACGATGGGGAGTCCGGCGAACGAGGGAGAGGCGGAGGAGCGTCCCCAGAACAACGTGAGCTTCCGCGCCTACGACATCGGCAAATATGAAGTGACCGCGCTTGAATTCGCCACGTTCCTAAATGCGATCGGGCCGGAGGAAGCAGCAAACCTCTACAAGCCAACGCCACAGACGACGATTCGGTTGAACGAGGAAACAAAGAAATACGAGCCGGTTTCCGGCAAGATGCTCTATCCCGCCAATGGCGTTTCATGGAATGCCGCGACGGCCTACGCGAATTGGCTCACTCAGCAGACCGGTGACAAGTATCGCCTGCCCACGGAAGCGGAATGGGAAAACGCCGCGCGCGCGGGAAGCAGTTTCCGGTATCCCTGGGGTGACAATGAACCCTCAGGGCGTCAGGCCCAATACAACGCCGGAACCAGCGGCCCCGTCTCCGTGCTGGAAATGGCGAACGGTCGCAACGTCTGGGACCTTGCCCACATGGCCGGCAACGTCGCGGAATGGTGTCAGGATTGGTATGCGGAGCGCACCTACGACGAGGGTGATCGCGACAATCCAAGCGGCCCCGAAATCCCCTCTGCAAATGACCGCCGTCCCCGCAAAGTTGTCCGTGGCGGCAGCTTCCAATCGCTCTATTCTTCTGATATCCGAAATGCGCGGCGTGACCGCGTTGAACCAGACAAATCCTCGGCCGATATCGGATTCCGACTCGTCCGTGAACCAAAATCCTCCTAAAAAGGGTAAGGTGATCCACTCATGATCCAATCCATCCCCCGCACGTCACACATCGCGCGCCGGCTGGCCGTTCCTGTTCTGATGATGCTCGTCATGATCATCAGCAGCTGCGGCGGTTCCAATCCCTTCAAGATCATGCAGCGCAAGTCGGAGTATAAGCCGATTCCCATGCGTGTGATCGTGACAGATTTTGAGGACAAGCGTTCCTTCGAGCAGAAGAGCAACGTCGGCGTGACCATGATCCCGATCTTCGGCCTTTGGGGCGGATATTCCCAGGATCGCCACGATGATTTCTATGGCATCACGCCCTTCAAGCGCACCATGGCGAAGCAATTGGCGGAGCGCCTGAAGGAGTCCGGCGCATTTCAGGACGTGAAGTATGTTCCGCCGGACGCGATCCCTGCCAAGGGTGACTATGATCTGCAAATTCAGGGCACGTTGACGAAGGTGCAAAGCCGCGGTTCCTTCACGCGCTACGGCGTTTCATTGCTCGGCGACATCCTTTGGGAACTTGGCCTGCCGAAGTTCAATCGTCGCTGGATGATCGAGGCGGATTACAAACTCATCAATGGCTACACCGACGCGCAGATCGGTGAAACCAAGCAGGTGAGCGTCGCCACATCGCGGAAGTGGTTCACAACTTACTTCAATCGTGGTCAGGTAAGCGACCTCGAACGAAAGACCAATCCCGCCTATGACGGCCTGATTGATTGGGTTTGGACGAATCAGCCAAAGGCAGACGACGTCTTCTGGGCTGACTTGAAGAAGGATGGTGAGATCAAGCTGGCGGAGGCGAATCTGGCGGCGGAGCAGGCCCGCAAGGGAACGCCCCCCACGTTCACGTTCCTGTCACCCAGCGCCGGCGCCTCCATGCGCGCCGCCAACGCGGATGTTCGCTGGGCCATTACGGCACCGGGAGGGCTTAAGAGCATAACGCTCGTGGCGAACAACTCCCCGGTTTCACTTCCCATCGATGTGCTCTCCATGCAGAATGCGGAAACTGCACCGAAGTCCATCGCGGCGCAGGACGTCCGCGTGCCACTGAAGATGGGCACAAACAAGGTTGAGGCGCTGGTGTTGGATCACCGCGGCAACGAAACGCGCGCCTCCATCGAGTTGACACGTCTGCCTGCGGAATTGAATCCCGCACGCCGCTACGCGTTGGTCATCGGCACGGGCTCCGAAGAAGCAAAGGCAAGCGTGGCCGACATCAAGGCGGTGCTGACCGATCCGCTTCTTGGCCAGTTCCCGGAGGCCAGCGTGCAGACGCTGGTGGCGGATCGCCTGACGAAGGATGAACTTGCCAAGGCGGCAAAGCAGTTCGGTGCAGAACCCCTTGCCGGCAATCTGGCATTCATCTTCATCGCCACAAACGGCGATTGGGATACGCTGAAGGTTGGCGATGGCAGCCTCACCCTCAATGAATTCGTCACCTCCATCACGTCATCGCTGGCAACCCGTGAAGTGGTTGTCGTCGCGGACATCAACTGGACCGGAACCTCCAGCCAGGGGGAACTTGCGTCACGACTCCCGGAAGTCCCCCCAACATGGGCCTTCTTCGCGGTGGAGCCAAACGGCGAAGCCACGGTCACCAAGGATGGCAAGCTTCTGGCCGCCCAGTCCCTGATCGAGACGATCCGTGGCAAGGACGGCGCCACCACGCGCCTTACGCTGGAGCGCCTCTTCGACGCGTTGATTGTTTCGATTGAGGACAACTCCAACGGCAAGCTGAAACCCTCGGTTTCCGGCCGCTTTAACCCAAGCATTTCAGTCGTGGAGCGCGAATAACCAATTGACGCACCCCACGAAGGTTTGCAATGCTTCGTTTAAACTACGCAGTAGGTCCATTTCACCGAACGAAATAGGTTTATGCACTCGATGATGCGCAGAACATCCCTCGGACTTGCCTTGGTGCTGGCACTTGCCGCGTCGCAGATTTCCGCTTCGTCGGTTGGCATCGCGCGCTCCACGGCGCCGTACAATGTCAGCCGCGCCGAAACCATTCTTCAGGGTGGGGCGGAGCGCCCCGTTACCGTAAACGCCGGTGACAAGATTCAGTCCGGCTCCGGGTTCCTGAAGATCGAGACGCTGGAAGGCGAAACGGTCCTCCTTGACGAGAACTCCGCGCTTGCCGTCATGGACAACGCGCTGAACTTGGAGAAGGGCCGCGTTGCTGTGGCGATGCCGAACAAGTCGGACACCGCTGTCCACGTCTACGACCTCGCCGTGTCGCCGATCCCTGATGCAAAGGCGGATCAGTCGCAGGTTTCAAACATTGGCGTGGGAACGATTTCCGATCACGAGGTTGAAGTCTATTCGCAGGGCCGCATGTTCCGCGTCACATCGCTTCCCGATGGGAACCAGATCGCCGTCGTCGGCGCATCCGATGCGCTGCGCTTGGTGAAGGATTCCGCAGGCATGTGGCGCCCAATCGCGCCGCTTGCGCAGGACGAATCGGAAAAGCCTGCAGCAAATGAATCGGAGCAGACGAAGAGCCGCCGTGGTTTCTGGATATTCCCGTCTGCGGGCGCTGCCGCAGCGGTTGGCGCCGCCGCAGTCGGTGCCGGTGTCGTTGGCTATACGGTCTACGAAAACAACCACAATGACGACAACGACGATGATGAAGAAGAGGAGCGCGAGGAAGGCAGCCAGCCACGCGATGATGATGAACCAGAGCATCACGACACGACGCCGCGCGAGCCGTCCAGTCCTGATCGCCCGACGCGCACGCCGCAGCCAACAGCGACGCCACTCCCCACGATGGAGCCGACGCTGACGCCGCGCCCCACCTCCACCCCAATTGAAACAGAGTTTCTCTGATCCTTTTCCCACTCAGGCACTCAAGGCGCGGGCTTCACGTCCGCGCCTTTTTTCATGTCTAGATGTCTATACTCAAGGCGGAATTTTTTCGCACACAATCGCTTGACTCAGCCCGCATTCTGGGCGAAAGAACAGCGAATGTCCTGATCTGACACGATTGCGCCCGCTCCCATGGCATCCTCTCCCAAGAAGAAAACCAAAACCACCGCCACAGCACCCGATGTCACGGAATCGCCCGCGCCTGACAAGGCGCCTGAATATCAGGTGCTGGCGCGAAAGTATCGCCCCGCCACTTTCAGCGCCGTTGTCGGTCAGGATATCGTCGTGCGCCAGCTTCAGGGCGACATCACGGATCGCCGCATCGGACACGCGTACTTGTTCACAGGCCCGCGTGGAGTCGGCAAAACATCCATGGCGCGAATTTTTGCGAAGGCGGTGAACTGCGCGGAGGGGCCAACCCCCAATCCCTGCCTACGGTGCGCGCACTGCCTCGCGATTGCCTCCGATTCAGACCTCGACGTGGTTGAGGTGGACGCCGCCACGTACACGAAGAAGGAGGAAACGATCGAGCTTCTTGAGGGCCTTGATCGTGTCTCCTTCAGCGCGCGCTACAAGGTTTACATCATCGACGAAGTTCACATGTTCTCCAACCAGTCGTTCAACGTGCTGTTGAAGCGGTTGGAGGAGCCGCCGCCCGGTGTGATCTTCGTGCTTGCAACCACAAATCCCGAAAAACTTCCGGAGACCGTGATCTCGCGATGCCGGCGTTTGGAGTTTGATCGCATGGCCCCCACCGCCATCGTGGGCCGTCTGGCGGAAATTGCGGAGCGCGAATCCGTTTCCTTCAAGAGCGGCGAGCGCGAACAGATATTGGAGGCTATCGCACTCGCCAGCGAGGGCGGAATGCGCGACGCGCAGGTGGCGCTGGATCAAATGATCTCCCTCAGCGAGGGGGAAATCACGCTCGAAACCGCGCGGCAACTGCTCGGAACGGTGGAGACCGATCTGCTGCACGGGTTGCTGGATGCGATCATCGCGCGCAACACCGCCGCTGCGTTGCTGCTGGTGAATGAACTTGTCGAGAAGGGCCGCGACTTGCAGAAGTTCGCAAAGATGTTCACCACCTACCTGCGCGATGCGATGCTGCTGAAGGCGGGCGCGTCCCAGGATTTGTTGAAGGTGTCGCGTGCCGACGCAGCCCGCCTGCGCGACACCGTGCAGCAGCTTTCCATGCCGGCGTTGCTCAACGCGATGCAGCAGTTTCTTGAATTGGAGGAGCGCATGCGCGGCTCCGCGCCGCCGCGGTTCCTTCTGGAATTCGCCATCATCAAGCTGACCGCCATCCATCCACGCTTTGTTCTTGATGGGATCGATGCCGGCTCCGCGCCGCGCGGTTCCACGCCCCCCGCAGGGCCAAAGCCGCAGGCGACGGCGCCCGCTGTGCTTTCCTATCAGGAGGCTCCGAAGAAACCAGTCGGCGACACGCCGCGAATGGCGGCCTCGGCCGTTCCCCTCGCCGCCGCAGCGCCAAGATCGGCGCCGCTGATGCTGCGCCGATCAAGTTCCGCGCAGCCCGCGTTCGAACCGGCGGAGATCGAAGTCGGTGATGAAGCGCCCGTCGAGGACAAGTTCGACGCGTTCCGCAATTGCATCAACGAACGGTTGAAGCACCACCTTCGCGTGTTCAAGGACGCGCGCATTTCCTTGGAGGACGGTGAACTCCACGTCGTCCTGCGGGCGGGTGATGCGATCATTCGTCCGCAGTTGGACAAACCTGAAGTTTTGGGCGAGATTCGCCGCGCCGTCGTGGAGACGCTGGGGCGCGATTATCCCGTGCGCTTTTCCCTGGCGGAGCGGACCGCCACGATCATTGCCATGGACCAACCCGGCAACGACGAGACACACCATGTTTCCGAGCCCACGCCTGAAGAGTACGCTGTGCAGCAGGTCACCAACCCTGCTCTGGCGAGAAAGCTGTCGTTTCAGCAGGCCCTCGACCGCTTCCCCGATTTTCGCGACGCCATCGACCTTGTACGAAAGCATTGCGACGCACTCCCCGTGCTCTTTAATGGCCAGCGAATAAACTGACCAAGGAAAGAATTCCAACCGCATGTTTGATCCAGCCACCATACAACGACTCCAGAAGGACCTGACGGTTCGCATGGAGAAGATGAAGAAGGATTTGGCCACCAAGACCGTGGAGGGTACCGCCGGCGGCGGGGCCGTTCGTGTTGTGTCCAATGGCAATTCCGAAATCCTTGAGGTTCACATCAAGCCGGAAGCGATTGATCCCAACGATGCCGAAATGCTTCAGGACTTGGTGCTCGCGGCGACAAACAAGGCGCTGGAGGCCGCGAAGGACCTGAATGAACAGAGCGTGTCGGCCATCACCGGCGGCATCAAGATTCCAGGCTTGTTCTAGGGGAGCGCTGCGGCGTGTAACGCGCAGCGCACATTCCACCATCACCCCATCGCGCGCCCGTGCTGCTTCCTCCCGTCATTGAACATCTGATCGCGGAATTCGCACGCTTCCCCGGCGTGGGGCGGCGCAGTGCGGAACGGATGGCGTTCGACCTGCTTTCCGCCCCGCACCAGCGCGTCGCAGCCCTTCATGCCGCCATTGGTCAGGTTGAAAAGTCCGTCAGCGTTTGTGCAGAGTGCGGATATTTCGCCGTCGATGGCGCGTGCCTGATCTGCGCACAAAATCGCGATCGCGAAAGTTTGCTGGTGGTGGAACGCGCGCTGGATGTCACGGCCATCGAACGCGCCGGCGGCTATCGCGGCCTGTATCATGTGCTCGGCGGGCACCTGTCGCCCCTCAAGGGGATTTCGCCTTCTTCGCTGCGCATTGACGCGCTGTATCAGCGCCTCGATGCAGGCACTGTTCACGAACTCATCCTCGCAACATCCCCCAGCGTGGAGGGCGATGCCACCGCGCTGTATATCTCCCGCAATGTGGAACGCGAGAACCTGCGCATTACGCGCCTTGGCAGGGGAGTGCCGATGGGGGCATCGCTGGAATTCAGCGATGCGGGAACGCTTCGCATGGCGCTGGAGGGGCGGCGCGGCATGGATTCGCCATGAAGCGTGAATCGCCTGCGAACGTTTATGTTCCTTCCAGTGCGTTTGTAAAATCGATCCTCCCCACGGCGCGTAGGAAGGACGGCGTGGCACTGGCGGAGGGGGAACGCACGGCCATGCTGGCGTTGGAGGGTTCCTGGCGGCCCCGCGCGCTGATCCTTGAGACTTCCTTCGCCGCGAGCGACGCCGCGAAGCCCTTCCGCAGGCTGGCGGAAAAATCGCGCGTGGACGTCCACACTTTCAATCGCGCGGCCATGGAGAAGATTTCCTCCTGCGAAACCGCGCCGGAAGTCGCCGTGCTTGTCGCACCGCCCGCAGCAAAATTTGAGGATTCGCTCTCGCCTGCATCACGGCTTCTGGTGCTGGATCGCATTGGTGATCCGGGGAACGCGGGCACGCTCGTGCGCAGCGCCGCAGCATTTGGTTTCTCCACGGTGCTCACCACAGGTTCCGTTTCACTCATCAACGAAAAGTTTATTCGCTCAACTGCGGGAAATTGCTTCCTTCCTGGTGCGGTTGCGCAGGCGGGTGATTCGGGAACGCTGGCCGAATTCCTCCATGAGCATCACTTCACCATGCTGGCGCTGATGCCGAGGGCGGAAAAGACGCTTGGGCAGATCAACATCCCTGCCTCCGGGCGTGTGGCGCTGGTGCTGGGAAATGAAACCGCCGGCGTGGATGCGAGCGCATGGCGCAGGGCCGCCGCCGTTCGCATTCCCATGCGGCCGGGCGTCGAATCATTGAACGTTGCCATGAGTGGAGCCATCGCGCTCTACGAACTTTCACGCGCGGAATTGTCGTGAATCTTTACGACGCCGGCTATCTCGCCGCAGCCCCCTTTTTCCTGTCGGTCGCTTACTACAAGCGATGGAAGCATGGAAAATATCGCCGCTCGTTGCCGGGAATGTTTGGCGCGAATCTGCCGAAACATCCGCTCGCGCCGCTGCAACATCGCGTGTGGATGCACTCTGTCAGTTTTGGCGAGACGATCGGCGCCGCCGCTGTCTACAAGTCCCTCAAGGCGCGCCACCCCGATTGGGAATA
>JADZDZ010000292.1 GCA_020850785.1 Candidatus Sumerlaeota bacterium
AAGCAACTTCGCCGCAATGTCGTCGCGAAGGCGCCGAACGGCCTCAAGGTGACGGGGAGTGACCTCCGGCGCGACGCGCGAACAATTGTCCGCGAGCGTATAAATCACGGCGCCGCTTTCGCAAATCATGGGAAGTTGGATGTCCAGAAATTTTGCGAGCGCCTCCGCATAGGGCTGCGGGCGACCGGTGCAGAGCGTCAGTTTCGCAAGGCTCTCGTCATTGTTGGCCCTCCGACAATAGTCCGCCAGCAGGCTCAACTCGGAAATATTCCATTTTATGGAAGCCTCCGAAGTAATGCAGCCATCAACATCACAAAAGATCCATTTGATCATGCCCATAGAGGGGAGGCGACCGACTCCAATTCCGCGCCGCAAGAGCAAAGGTGATCCATTTCCGCATCAGCTTGCATTTGCGCTCCAAACGCAGACGGCTTTCAATCAAACGCGACTAACAAAACCGGCCAACTGCACCCATGATCACACTGATTCCCCAACCGAAGAAGATCACAGCGAAGAACGGATTTTTCCTGATTGATGAGACGACCCGCATTTTCCTCCCCACGGGATGCGAGCGCCCTGAGCACATCGCGGCACTGGTGCTTCAGGATGCCATTGCGGAGGAGACAGGCTATCACGCGCAACTGGACAGGCTCGGCTTCCAACCCTATGATGGCAGCGCGATTCGGCTGAGCATTGCGAACGAAAGCGTCGAAGGGAGGAAGCGCGACGGCTACAAGCTGACGATCGGCAAGGGAGGCGTGGAAATCGTGGGGAACGCGGCGCCGGGCCTGATGTACGGCATCAAGACGCTCACGCAATTGGTGCGGGCTTCGCAGGAACTGCTTCCCGCGCTGGAAATTGTGGACGAACCGGACTTTGAATTCCGCGGCTACTATCAGGACGTTTCGCGCGGGAAAATTCCGACGATGGACATGTTCTTCTGGCTGATTGATTTTCTCGCGGATCGGAAAGTGAATCAGTTCCAGTTGTACGTGGAGCATCCTTTCATGTTCCGCTCCAATCCCGACATCGCGCGCAATCCCGACGGACTGACACCGGAGGAAATTCTCACGCTGCAGGAATACTGTCGTGATCGCCGCATTGATTTCGTGCCGAGCTTCCAGTCGTTCGGCCACATGGCAGGCGTGCTAACCCTGCCGGAATACAAGCAATTTGCAGAAATTGAGGCGACAAAGGGCTTTCGCGAAATGACATGGCTGGAGCGCATGAGGGGCCTCACGATCAATGTGAGTGACGCGGGAGCCCAGGCGCTGCTTGATGAATTGCTCGACCAGTTCCTGCCGTTGTTCGATTCAACCCACGTGAATTTTTGTGCTGATGAAACCTATGATCTGGGGAAGGGAAAGAACACTGAGGAGGCCGAGCGCATCGGCAAGGGGGCGTTGTACCTGAAGCACATCAATCGCCTTAATGGCGTCGCCAAGAAGTATGGGAAGCGCATGATGTTCTGGGGGGACATCGTGAAGAATCATCCTGATGCGATCGGGCAGATTCCCAAGGATGCGATCCTCCTGAATTGGGGATATGAAGCGGACGTGGATTACGAGAGCACGAAGCTGTTTGCGGATGCTGGTCTGGATTTTTACGTCTGCCCTGGAAACAGCGGATGGAATCGCTTCATCAACGATGTACCAAACGCGGACCTGAACATTCGTCGCTATGCGGCGACGGGGAAGAAGTATGGCGCGATCGGATTGCTGAACACGGACTGGGGCGACCATGGTCATTGCAACATGCTAAGCACATCGCTGCACGGCGTGGCCCTTGGCGCCGCGATGGCATGGAACGTGGAGGCGCCTTCATCGAAGGACTTTGACGAGGCGTGGTCTGTGGATGTGCTGGGGAGCGGTGATCCGAAGTACATCGCATCGATGCGCGCGCAGGCGATTGGCATCGGAGTCTGGAGGTCGTTCTATGGTCCCTTCGACGACATGAAAACATTGGAATGGAGCAGGATAGGCAGCAAGGAATCGCGGATGCTGATCGAGGAAGGAAAGAAGGGCGCGAAGTTGTTTGCAAAGCTGGCGCGCAAGGGGGGGCCGAATTCCTGGATCGCGGAGGAGTATGCCTGGGGTTCCAGCATGAATGCGCTGGCGGGGGAGAAGTTCCTATTGATGCAGGAACTGGTCGGCAATGCCGGCAAGCCCAACAAGAAATTGGCAAAACGATTGAAGCAGTTCGCGGCGGATCTGAAGAAGACTTATCCACCATACGAGAAATTCTGGCTGGCAAGGAATCGCAAGACGGAACTACTGGACATTCGCGCGCGCATTCACAACCTTTTGAAGGAGACGAAGAAGATCGCACGCGATCTTTCAAGGAAGTGAAGCACGCCGTCCTTCTTGCAGCACTGCTTGCCTGCGCGGCGAACGCGCGGCCCGAATCGGCGAAACCGCTCCCGTGGCCTGCGGTGGATGGGTTGGGGCGTTCGCTGTCCGACGATGTCCGTATCTCGCGCGGAGACAAATTTGTTGGCGTGTTCTATTACATCTGGCACGGGGCGCACGGCTATGACGGAAGCAATGACGCGGGGATGGACGCCGATCAGGGCCCTCAGGCTAAAACCGCATCCAGCTACAAGAGTCCCTACGTCATTCCGGAAATTCTGAAGCACCCTGCGGAGTCCCGTCTCTGGGGACCGCCGGGCGCATTCCACCATTGGGGCGAATCGCGCTGGGGGTTTTATCTTCCCGATGACGAGTGGGTGATTCGCAAGAACGCGCAATTGCTCGCCGATGCAGGCGTTGATGTGATCTTCTTCGATGTCACCAACGGATTTACCTACCGGCATACCTATCTGGAAATCTGTCGTGTCTATACAGCGATGCGGAAGGAGGGGAATCCAACACCGCAGATCGCATTTCTTGCGTGGAACGGTGATCAGGCGGCACCGCAGGTGTACGAGGACTTTTACAAGAAGGGTCTGTATAAGGAGTTGTGGTTTCAGTGGAAGGGGAAGCCGCTGATACTCTGCAAATCCTCGCAGCTAACGCCGGAAATGAAGGCCTTCTTCACCCACCGCGAGTCCTGGGCGTGGACCGATCCCGGCCAGTGGTTCGGCAATGGGCAGGACAAGTGGCCCTGGCTGGCAAGCACGCCGCAGAATTTTGGGTGGCACGAATCCGCGGACAAGCCGGAGCAGGTCGCCGTTGCAACGGCAGAGCATCCGAATAGCAACAAGGGGAAGAGTTTTCACGACGGGAAGCAGCCGCCGCCCGCAGAGCAGCACACGGAGCGCGGATTGTATTTCGCCGAGCAGTGGAAGCGCGCGCTGCAGATTAATCCGGAATTCATCTTCATCACGCAGTGGAATGAATGGATGGCGCAGCGCTTCATCGCGGACGGACCGATGAACTTTGCCGGCGGAAAAATCGCAAAGGGGGATTCCTACTTTGTGGACCTCTACACCATGGAATACAATCGCGACATCGAGCCGATGCGAGGTGGCTACTCGGACAATTACTATTATCAAATGGTGGATGGTATTCGGAGATTCAAAGGCCTTCCAAGGTTCCCGACAACCGAATATCGTGACGATCGCGGTGACATTTTTCATCGAAATCATGCAGGATATGGTTCCGCAGGACCGTATGTAAATGAAACGGGTCGGAATGACATTGTCAGCACCCATGTGCAGTGCGACGACGCACTTGTTCGCATTAGCGCAACGACGGCGAATCCGCTGTCGCCGTCAACCGATGCAAACTGGATGATGCTCTTTATCCGCACGGATGCCGGGCAGTCGGGTTGGGAGGGCTTTCAGTTTGTAATCAACCGCCAGCCTCCGAAGGGCGGAAAGGCACTGCTGGAGCGGCTCGGCACGGGGGTCCATTTGGAACCGATCCCTTTGGACATGCAACTTGAGGAAAGGCGTGTCACAATAGCCATCCCGCGAAGATTTCTGGAAAGGAAGATCGGTGTGCCGTTGGAGTTTGGCTTTAAGTGGGCGGACAACATGCAGAAGCTCGACGACGCAACCGACTGGATGGTGAGCGGAGACGCGGCCCCGAATTCCCGGTTTGTCTATACGTTCCGCGAGGCGGATCAGGTTCTGTCGAAATAGCGCGTTTGGCTTTGCCCTTCATCCTTGTTGGGAGTATCACGATCCTGCATTCATGAAACAATAAGGAGCGCACGATGACGAAGTTTTCTGCAAGGCGACTGTGGGCGGGACTGCTGCCGCTGTTGGTGTGGGTCCTTCTCACTTCGTGCGCACACACAACACATCCGGCCTCCGTGAGTTCGAGCACGGTACTCCCCGGCTTCACCAAGAGCCCCTACTTTGATGAGCAGGTACTGAATTACCGTTTCGAGCCTGGCGTGAGCATTATGATCAACGCGCCTGCGGCGGAGAAGTTGGACTCCGCGAAGCCGACAGAGTTGATCCTATTTGCGCTGCCGAATGGAAACACCATCGCGCAGACCTTCGGCAAGCAGATGGCACCGAATGACGACTGGCATTTCGACATTCAGCACATCGGCGCGCAGACGCGAATGCTGCGAGAGAAAATGACTGAAAAGAACCTGATCGTTGCCTACTTGGAAGCGGACGGAAGAAGCTGGCCAACGTGGCGGAAGACGCATGAGGATTACCGCATCCTGATTCCAAAGCTCATGGATGACCTGAAGGCAAAACTGCCGATGAAGCCTTCGGGCGTGACGCTGTCGTGCCACAGCGGCGGCGGCAGTTTCATCATCGGCTTCCTGAATTCCTATGATGCGATTCCCGCAGATGTGGATCGCATTGCATTTCTTGACGCGAACTATTCCTACGCGACGGATGAAGGGCACGGCGACAAGCTGATGGCGTGGTTAAAGGGCGATCCAAAGCGAACGCTCGTCGTGCTGGCTTATGATGATCGAAACATCGAGTTGAACGGGAAGAAGGTTGTCAGCGAAACCGGCGGAACGTTCCGCGCCACGGGCCGCATGCGCGAGCGTCTGGAGAAGGACGTGACGTTCACCGACGTGATGCACGGGACGATTCAGGAACAGAGCGCGATGAACGGCCAGATTCGTTTCTTCGTGCACGGAAATCCTGAGAACAAGATTCTTCACACAACGATGGTGGGGGAGATGAACGGCTTCATTCACGCCATGACGGTTTCAACGGAATTGGAGGGAAAGATCGCGCCCTATGGCACGCCGCGCGCCTACAGCAGTTACATTCATCGGGAGGTTTCCGCCGCAGCGCCGACCGATGCGGCGCCGACGGGCTTCGCGATCCCACCGCGCGCACCAAACTCGCCGACGGGAAGCGAATTCGCCAAGGCCGTCATGAATGCCGGCAGAGCTGAACGCGAGGAGAAGGCGCTGGAACAATTCCGAAATGGGAACGTGCCGGACTTCATGCGCAAGCCGATCGCGGTGGCGGTGGAGGCGGATTGCCTGGATGGCATCAAGCGCCGCGGGGAAATCATGGTGGCGCCGGACTATCTGGCGATTGGAACCGATGCGGATTTCGTGCGCATCCCGCTGACGCCGATCACTGCGCGGAAGGTTGCGGACTTGTACGGCGCAACGCTTCCCACCACACAGATGGTTGACACGATTTACGCCGCCGCAACGTGCCGGATTGGCTTCGAGCCAATCACGGAAGATCGCGAAAGCATGGCGTCATTCGTCAGGAGCAACGACATCGCGGAGCGCTTTAGGAAGCAATGCCGCCCCGGTGAATTGGTCGGCGGCGGAAAGAAGGATGTGGTGATAACGAATCGCCTGAAGGAAAAACCCGCGCGCGTTGCGATCTATGGATGGCAACAAAACAACGGAAAGCCGATCCAGCCACTGACGATCGTCCATTCCGAATCCTATGTGGATTACAGCCACGGCATTCGCCTGATTTCAAAAACCATGACCGTGGATGGGAAGGAATTGGCCGTGTCGGAAGTCTTGAAGAATCCGAATATGTGCGCACTGATCAGCAACGAAGGAACGATCAACGTGGATTATCCGGACGCCTTCACCGTCATCAAGAAGTAGTGCGGCGTCACGATGGGGCAAACGCGGGATCATCCTTCAAGTGATAGACACCGCGCCCCTCATCGAAGGGGATGACGATCGCGCCCACTGTTTTTCGGTAGAAATCAACGGGCCCCGCACCGCCAATGACGGCGTAAGTATAACCCATGTCGCGAAGTCCCACCAGCGCGGCCAGCAGAAGCGCGGTCCCGACACCTTTGCCGCGATAAGATTCCAAAACCCCGGTGGGACCAAAATATCCACGTCGCGTGCATTCGTAGTCCGCGAAGCCGATGATTTTGTTTTCGTGGGTGGCAATGAAGCAACTCACCGGCTGACGGGCCATCGCGACGGATGTCTCGTCAGCCCACGCCTCTGAAAAGTTTCCCACGATGAAGGTCCGCAGTGCCGTCCACTCCCAGGGATTCGCGCGACGCAGGTGAATGCCGTGGGCGTTGATGCGCTGCATGTGCGGACCAATGGCGGGAAGGCTCAATAGCGGACAAAGAAGGTCTGGCATGGGTGCGATCCTTGAAGTGTTTCATGCGCTCCGTTTGGGAGCAGGATTCTTCACGCAACCGTCGCAAGGGTTCAACACCGTTCGGCTGGATTCGCGGTGACGGAATTGTTGCACCGGTTGAAATCATCCGTTGGAAAGGCCCTGATGGCGGTTGTTGGCTGCGCCGCAACGTCCCAGACAGGAGAAAACCGGCGGGGATTTTCGCACCGGATCGGGAATCAACGTTGCAGGCGTGCTTGGCATTGGCATTAATTCATGGCAACGCGATGCACAACATGGTGACGATTGGTGGCATCGCAATTCCGGAACAGGATCGCACGGTGGTGGCGCTCGCTGACAAGCCGCGCCGCCGCAGGAACAACCACGAACAATGAAGAAGAAGACGACAAAGGCGAATACTCCCGGCAGGGACATCGTCCTGCCCAGCATGTTTGCGAAGCTGGATTCCGATTACAAATTCCTGCTCGAATGTTTGGTGGAAGTGCTGGAGGGCTTGGGGCTTGGTGAAATGGCCAGCGCGATTCCTTCGCCGGACCCGTCCGCGCCGCAGAAGTCACCGGCAAAGACCGTCAATCGCATGCGCGAGACGCATGTGCTCTCCATGACGTTCCAACTTTTGAATCTTGTGGAGGAGAACGCGTCGGCGCAGGCTCGCCGCACACGCGAAACAATCGAGGGGCTCGCCAGCGAGCCGGGACTGTGGGGCCAGTACCTGCGCCAGTTGAAGGAGGCGGGTTTCAGCGGCGAGCAGATCGCGAAGTCGCTGGCGAACATTCACGTGGAGCCGGTGCTTACGGCGCACCCCACGGAAGCGAAACGCCCAACCGTGCTGCAAATCATGCGCAGCGTGTACCTGCTGCTGGTGTCGCTGGAAAACCAGATGTGGACGCCGATGGAGCGCGAGGACCTGAAGCGCCAGATCAAGGCGCACCTTGAACGCCTGCTCCTCACCAGCGAAATGCTACTCACAAAACCGGGCGTTATGTCCGAGTTGGAGAACGTGCTCTACTACCTGAAGGAAGTTTTTCCAAGCGTCCTCGCGAAGCTTGATCTGCGCCTTCGCCAAAGCTGGATCGATGAGGGATTTGATCCGAAATTGATCGCCGATCCGGGAGCCTATCCGAAGCTGACGTTTGGCGACTGGGTGGGCGGCGACAGGGACGGGCATCCGCTCGTGACGGCGGAGGTGACGCAATCCACGCTCTACACGCTGCGCGAAAGCGCGGTGAGCGTGATTCAGGGGCACATCGACACGCTGTTGCAGCGCCTCAGTCTTTCCAGTCGCATCCAACCGCCGCCGCCGAAATTGCAGAAGGCACTTGATCGCATGGCGGAGGAGATCGGCCCCGCAGCGGATGACGTCATCGAGAAGACTCCGCTGGAGCCGTGGCGGCAGTTCGTCGCCCTGATGAAGATCAAGATTGAAAACCATCTTACCGAAAATCCCGCTCGCTATCGCACGGCGAAGCAATTCGCGGCTGACCTCGCGCTCCTGCGCCAGTCGCTCGTTGAGGTTGGGGCGGCGCGCCTCGCGGAAAACGATGTCTTCCCCGTGGAGCGCGTCGTGGCGGTTTTCGGATTTCATCTGGCATCGTTGGATGTGCGGCAGAACAGCCGCTTCCATGAAAAGGCCATCTCTCAACTGCTGCAGGCGGCAGGTTACGAGGATTACAAGTACGAGGAATGGGATGAGCCGAAGCGTCTGGAGTTCATGAAGAAGGAACTTCGTTCATCGAGGCCCTTCGTCACGCGCAAGACTCCGGTGGGGGAGGAGGCGCAGCGCGTCCTCGACTGCTATCGCGTGCTGTCGGACTATCACGACAAGTTTGACGGCGAGGGAATCGGTTCGCTGATCATCAGCATGACGCGAACTCTTTCCGATTTTCTCGCGGTGTATTTGCTCACGCGCGAAGTGGGCCTCACGCGGCTCAATGAAAGGGGCCTCGTGTGCGTGCTGCCCGTGGTGCCGCTCTTTGAGACGATCGACGACCTTAGGAATGCGGCGCCCATCGTGGAGCAGTTCATCACGCATCCCGTCACCGTGAACAGCTACGCGCTGGTGGGCCGCGCACGCCCCGTGCAGCAAATCATGATCGGCTACAGCGACAGCAACACGGACGGCGGTTACAGTGCCAGCCTGTGGCAGTTGAGCCGCGCGCAGAGTGAAATCGCGCGCACCGCCACGAAACATGGCGTTGATATTTGCTTCTTCCATGGGCGCGGCGGAACGCCCAGTCGTGGCGCGGGGCCGACGCATCGCTTCCTTGAGGCGCTGCCCCACGGTTCGCTGACGGGCAATTTCCGCATGACGGAGCAGGGCGAAACAATCTCGCAAAAGTACGCCAACGCCATCACGGCCACATACAATCTGGAATTGTTGCTCGCGGGCGTGACCGCAACAACGCTTTGCCATTCGCGACCTGAGAAAGAGGACAAGAATCTGGCAGCGGCAATGGAATCGCTGGCGGCATCAAGCCAGGAGGCCTACGTGGCGTTGATTCACGCGGAGGACTTCCTCACCTATTGGTCGGAGGCGACCCCGATCGATGCGCTGGAGGCGAGTTCCATCGGGTCGCGGCCCGTGCGCCGCACAGGGAAGCGCAGCTTCGAGGACCTGCGCGCGATCCCCTGGGTTTTCAGTTGGAATCAATCGCGGCACTACCTGCCCGGCTGGTACGGCGTGGGCACGGCGCTCGAAAGGCTGCAGAAGACGGATCGCGCGCTCTTCACGCAGTTGTGCGAGAACGTCTCGCAATGGCCGATTCTTCGCAATGCGATGTACAACGTGGAGACCAGCCTCGCCTCCGCCAGCCTGAAGTGGATGGGCGAGTACGCATCACTCGTGAAGTCGAAGATGATCCGCGATCATTTCCTGTCGCTGATTGAGGCGGAATATCACCGCACGGAGCACATGATCAACACGCTGTTCCGCGCGCCGCGGGAGAAGCGCCGCCCGCGCATGATCAAGACGCTACGATTGCGCGACGCGGGATTGCAGCGCCTGCACGCCTACCAGATCGACACTTTGCGGGAATGGCGGAAGCGAAAGAAGGAAGGGGACGAGGCAAAGGTACAGCAGATTCTTCCGGCGGTGCTGCTGTCGTTGAACGCGGTGGCTGCGGGCCTGAGAACGACGGGCTGATCAGCCACCCAGATAGGCGCGCTTCACGGCGTCGCTTTCCGCAAGTGCCTTCGCGTCGTCGTGCATCGTGATGCGGCCGCACTCCAGCACGTAGGCGCTGTGCGCGGCCTGAAGCGCCATGTGGGCGTTCTGCTCCA